>NZ_WSUT01000005.1:2550000-2675000 GCF_009789535.1 Sphingomonas carotinifaciens
AAGTCCGACACCCCGAAGAAGGATGATTGGTCCTGCCCGGTGACGTTGCCGTTCAGATCAACCTGCGGAATGTTTTGCCGAGAGTCGAGCACGGTCAGACTGCCGACGAAACCCAGTCCCTTCAACACGCCGGGCAGGTAGGTCGGGAAATAGGTCAGGCCCAGCTCGGCCCCCTTCAACACGCCGTTGGAGGCGTTTTCCGGCCGCGTCACCAGGAAGCGGTTGGTGTTCAGCCCGGTGTTCTCGACGTTCACCAGCGAGGTGATCGGCACGATCAGCCCATCGATCTCACGCCGGAACAGCGTGCCGTAGATCAGGCTGTTGCGTTCGAAATACCATTCGAGCGCGGCGTCGTAATTCTTCGACACGGTCGAGCGCAGGTTTACATTGCCTCCCGAGCCCGTGCCGTAGCCGACATTGGTCAGGTCGCCGGTCAACTGGAAGTTGGGGTTCAGGTCCGCAAAACCCGGCCGGCGCAATGTCTGGCCATAGTTGAACCGCGCGCGGAAGTTGCTGGTTAAGTCATAGCGCAGGGTCACCGCTGGCAGGAACCGGTTCGTTGCCTGCGACCCCCCGGTGGTCAGCACCGGCACCGCATAGCGGTCGGTGAAGGTGAAGTCGGTGTCGACATCGATATAGCGAAGCCCCGCCTGGATCGCGAGCGGCCGCCCGAAGATCGAGACCTCCGCATCCGCCTGCGCATAGGCGGCCATGGTGATCTCGTTGATGTCGAAGACCTGGGTCAGTGCCAGTTGATCGGACAGCCGCAGGTTGCCGACGTTGCGGGCGCGGTACAAGGAGCGGATCGCGTCGGCATTGTCGTACAGATAGCTGCCATTCACGTTCAGCCAGCTTGTCGGCACATCGGCACGCCCATCGAAGAAGCCGCTGTTGCTGGTCTGCAACCCGCGATCGAGCGTGGCGAAGTTCGCCCCCAGCACGCCGGCATCCTGCGTGCGCACCGAGTCCGCCGCCTTGCGATCGTCATAGCGCAGGCCGGCCTTCACCTTACGGATGAAGCCCTCGTCCCAACTATAATCGGCATCGACCTGGAAGGTGAGCGCCGAGCCCTTGGAACGGTTGGCGTTGTCGTAGAATTCCGCCACATTCCACTGCGCCGGGTCGAGCAGCAGCGCATTATCGTTGAAGTTGTAGGACGGGATGCCGCCGCCGGCGTTGAAATCCACATCGATCCGCGACGCGGTGCGGTTCAGCCGCATCGCGAGAAACTGCGTGTCGAACCGGCTGGTCTGGTAGGACAAGTCGGCGACGATCTTGCCGCGCTCGCCCACGTCCCACTTGCCATTCAGCGCATAGACGAAGCTGTCGGTCTTGCTGCGGGTATAATCACCCGAGTTGAAACCAAAAACATCGCCGACGGCCCGCGTCTTCACCAGGTTGCTGCCGTCATACAGGCCGACGGTCGACAACGGATTGGGGCCAAGAGCACCCCACCAGTCGACAAAGGAGAACATCAGGCTGTTATAGGTGTCCGCCTTGAACTGGTTCCAGAAGAACTCGAACGTGTATTCGGAACTGGAGTTCGGCGCCCACTGGATCGCCGCGTTCACGGCCGGCCGCTCACGCTGACCGGTCAGGTCCGAGCTGAACACCGCGTCGCGAGACAGATAATAGGGCGTCTGCTGCCCGTTCACGAGCAAAGTCGAGCCCGGCGTGGTGGCAAGGCCCCGGTCGGTGCCCGGCTGCCACAATGCTTGCCCGGGCGCACGACAATCGCTCGGCTGAAGCCGCTCCAGCACTACCCAGCCATTGGGATTGCTCGGACTACAGGTGTTTGCCGCGTTGCCCGGAATCGTGGTCGTCGCGAACGGCACCAGCGCACCCGCCGTCACCGTCATGTCGCGATATTTGGTGCGGGCATAGCTGCCGTTCACCAGCACGCCGATATCGCCGATCCCCGTCTCCCAGCGATCGCTGACCAGCGCGGAAATGTTCGGATTGAAGGTATCCGCCTGCTCATTGTAGATGCCGCGCGCAACGGCGGAAATCGCAAAGCCGTCGAAATCGAACGGGCGCCGGGTGAACACGTCGACCTGACCCGCCAGGCCCGTTTCGATCTGCTCGGCGGCACGCGTCTTGTACACGTCGATCCGCTTGACCAGGTTCGCCGGAATATCCTGCAGCGAGAAGGATCGGCCCGACGCGGTGAAGATGTTGCGCCCGTTCATCGTGGTCAAAGCGTCCGGCAGGCCGCGGATCGAGAAGCCCGCCGCCTCGCCGCCCGTCCGGTTCGTCACCTGCACGCCGGTTACACGCTGCAAGGCTTCGATCACGTTGTTGTCGGGCAGCTTGCCGACATCCTCCGCGACGATCGAATCGACGATCTGCGTCGCGTCACGCTTCACGTTGATCGCCCCGATGATGCTGCCACGCACGCCGGTGACGACGATCTCTTCTTCCCCAACGGCGCCGGATGCGGGCGCTGCGGCCTGATCCGCGGTGACCGCATCGCCCTCCTGGCGTGCCACCGTGCCATCGGATGGTTGTTCGGGCAGATCCTGCGGGATGCCGCCGCTATTGGGGGCGGCCTGCGCCCAGACCGGCTGGGCGATCACCAGCGACACCAGCGACGCGGAACCGAGAACAAATGGCTTGATCGCCATGGACATAACCCCTCCTACCCCGGCTTGTGATCCCGGTATTACTCTGACATCCGATATGGCGTCGCGCGCGGGGGTGCAAGAGAGATTATGACTCGTCTTGAATACGCAAACTCTGAAATACCGCGTAACTGCTTATTTTTTAGTCCTCCGGTAACGCGCTTATGGGCCACGGAGTGACCTTCAACGCCCGCAAATGGAAAGGCGGTGATCAGAAATCAGGAATAAGTCAGACTAGTACCGATCGATGAAAAATCGGCACCATGGCTGCGCGCTAAGCACATCACCGGCCGCGTCGATCCCAGGCGGCACGACGTACCCCCGTCTGATCCTCGCTGATGCCTTTAACTTCGCCAGCCGCTTCCGTTGGCCGCCGCACCGTTGCCGCAAACTGCTGGCGCTCCCGTCCCATCATCGAGGCGCATAACTGCCTTTTGGACAGGACCGAGATAGCGGCTGGGTAGCTTCGCGATCGCTTCATGCCTGTTCCTGGCCGCCGCGATACTACTGTGCGTCGCGGTCAGCTCAGCGGAGCGCTTGCGATGGCCATCATGCTCGCCTTGCTTCTGAGGCGCTTGGCCGATCGCTATTCTGGAGCACAGGTCATCGCGCCGCATGCCGCCGCCGGGATGATCACATCGAGGAGCAGGCGCTGGTCAGCGTGAACCGACCGGTTGAGATACCGGCCTGTCGTCGCGATCCCCGTTACGGCGCGACGTGAATTGGCGCAGTCCTGCCGCCAGTTCGCCATTGAAGGCTCATAGCGGCGGGATCGCGATAACCGACGCAGGGCAGGCACGACCTTCACGACCATGCCGCCCCATTCGCGGTCAGGAAAGGATCACACCTTGGCCTGGAACGACCCTTCCTCCGAATAGATCTGCACGTAGCGGCGCGTGATCACCGGCAGATGCTCGTCGATCCACTGCGCCATCCGCTCCTCTTCACCCAGCGACTGCTTGAGCGCCGTGTGCGTCCCGCCAAAGCCGCCATCATCGGCCAGCGTCAGCAGGGATTTGTAGCTGGCGATCTCGAAATGCTCGAAAGCATAATTGGCGAAGCTGTTCTTCAGTATCTCGTCACCCGCCACACTGTGCGTGATTGCCGCCATGCTGCCGCTCAGGCTCAGCGCCGTATCCTTCAGCGCGGAATGACTCTCTTCCAGTGACGCCAGGATCTCCTCCAGGCGGCTGATCTGTCCATGCGTCTCGTCGATATGCGCACGCAGACGGTCGGCGATCTCGGGGTAATTCTCGATCCGCTCGACCTGCGGCGTCATGATCGATAGCGCCTGCTTCTCGACGGCATGCGCATTGCGCAACCCGGTCACGAAAATTGCGCGCAGGCCGTCGCCCGTTCGATTGTCGAAAGTGCTCGCCATGATCACCGGTCTCCTAGTTTGACCGGCGATAAACCTATGAGAGTTCAACAGAGTTTCGAAAAAACTAGCTGATCCATGTTTGGATCACCGGCACGGGAACGCTCTCGGAGTTTGCCGCGAAGGCTGGAGCGGGTGAAGGGAATCGAACCCTCGTCGTAAGCTTGGGAAGCTTCTGCTCTACCATTGAGCTACACCCGCAGATCAGCAGAAGATCGCTGATCGGAACGCTTGCGCAATTCCGGCCTGCCGGCTCCGTGCCACGTTTCGGGCGGTATCGTCAACATGGATAACACCGAACGCGACGCAAGCAGGCGCCAGCCGGAAAATGGCTGGCGCATGTGCCGACCTCACATGTCCGCCGCCGTCGGCCGCACGATGACCTCATTGATGTCGACGCCGTCGGGCTGCTCCAGGGCGTAGCGGACGGCGCGTGCGATGGCGTCCGGGGTCAAGGCCTTTTGCCGCCACCCCTGCAAGGCCTTGGCGACATCGGGATCGGTGATGTCGTGCCCGAGTTCGGTCGCCACGACACCCGGCGAGATCAGAGTCGAGCGGATCTCGTCATGCTCCTGCCGCAACCCCTCGGTAATCGCACGCACCGCGTGCTTGGTGCCGCAATAGACCGCTGCGGTCGGCAGCACGACATGCGCCGCCACCGATGCGACGTTGACGACATGCCCGGACTTCTGCGCGACGAAGCGGGGCAATACCGCCGCGATCCCGTTAAGCACCCCATAAATGTTGACGTCGATCATCCGCTTCCACTCATCGCGCTTCAGCGCCGCGAGCGGCGACAGCGGCATGACGCCCGCGTTATTCACCAGCACGTCGACCCGCCCGAAATGCGCCTCCGCCGCCATGACGAAGGCATCGAAATCGGCGCCGTCGGTCACATCCAGTTCCCGCCACGCGACAGTCTCGCCGAGTTCCTCCGCCAGTGCCTTCAGTCGGTCGCCACGGCGTGCACCGATAAAGAGCCTGGCGCCGGTAGAGGCGAGTTCGCGCACCGTCGCCTCGCCGATACCGCTCGATGCGCCGGTGATCAGCACGACCTTGTCCATGTTCCGCGTCATGATGCTTCCTTCCATAAAGGTGACGCTGCACATGGTGCGGTGGCCGCGAGAGGCGGTAGAGCGATCGTCCAGACTGATTGCCCGATCCTCCAGAACCGGTGCAAAGCCGCTTGCAGGCGCGGCGGGCCTCGCCGATCACAGGGTGATGGATAACGTCGTCGAACTTGCCCGGATCATCGATCGCCATGTCTCCGGATCAGGTATTTGCACCACGATCATGCCGCATGTCTCGCTGATCGGCGCCGATCAGCCGAGCATGCCGACCCCCGCGGTGTACGAGGCTTCGCTTTGCCTGATTGCACAAGGGTCAAAGCGCGTGTCGATCGGCGAACACAGCGTCGTCTATGATGCCGCCCATTATCTGCTCGTCTCGGTCGATCTGCCGCTGGTCGGCCATGTCATCGATGCCAGCCCCGACGCGCCCTATCTTTGCTGCAAGATCGATCTCGACACCGCGATCCTCGCCGACCTGATGGTGGCGGAGGGTGGTAGGATCGCCGATGCCGACCTCCCGGTGCTCGGTGTATATCCAAGCGACCCCGACCTGATCGACGCCGCCTGCCGGCTCGTCCGGCTGCTCGACCGGCCGGACACGATCCACGCACTTGCGCCACTGATCGAGCGCGAAATCCTGTACCGCCTGCTGATCGGTCCGCATGGCTCGATGCTTCGCCGCGTCGCGACCGCGGGCAGTCATCTCAATCAGGTAAGCCGCGCGATCGCCGCGATCCGCCGCCGCTTCGATGATCAGATCCGCATCGAGGACGTGGCCGCAGAGGCAGGCATGAGCCCATCCTCGCTCTATGCCCATTTCAAGGCGATCACGCGCATGACGCCGCTCGAATTTCAAAAACAATTGCGGTTACAGGAGGCGCGTCGCCTGATGCTCGCCGACGGTGCGACCGCAGGCACCGCGAGCTACGCCGTCGGTTATGAAAGTCCGTCGCAGTTCAGCCGCGAATATCGCCGCCTGTTCGGCGCCCCGCCGCGGCAGGACGTTGCGCGCCTTCAATCCGCGCCCGCCGCCGGTATGGCGCTTTAGGCAGGAGACGGCAGCACGCCCCCCACGGTCAGGACAGCTTTGCGCGCAGGGATAAGCCGCTGGAACGCTGCCGTGCCATGTCCTTGGCGGCGCGCAGGCCGAGATAGAGCAGGACCACGCCCAGCTCGGGTGTCAGCATCTCGGTAGCCGGACGCCGATCGCTGATGACCAGCAACGGAAAGCACATCAGGAAGACGACCAGGGCCGCGACATGGGCCGGAAATTCCCGCCGGTCACCGCCAAAGCGATAGATGACATAGGGCATCCAGCGACCGATGGCGTGGCTGATGCACAGCAGCGCACCGACGGGCCCGGTGGGCAGCAGCAGCGCATAGCCCAACGTCCGCTCGACCTGCAGCACCAGCATCGGCACGAAGCGCATGCTCGGTTGCAAGGCGTTGAACCACACGAAGGTAGCGCGCGTGACCCCGATCAGCAGCATGGCGAACAGCCAGTTCCGCGCGAACATCCGCAGGTCGGCGATCATGCCGCCGCTGCCGTCGACGCCGATCTGGCCCAAAGTTTCCACCCCGGCGCCAAGCCCGGCCAGCACCAGTCCGAACGTCCATGCCCATCCCGGCCGGAAGTTCTTGCTGTATCGGGCAAATTCCGGGCTGACGACCGGCTTTGCCTCTTTCGCCAGACCGACGCGATCATTGTCGAAATAGCCGATCTCATAAACTGCGAAGAACGCCAGCAGATAGAAGCCCAGCGCCACCGAGAATGGCATGATCGCCGGGCTGAACAGCGCAAAGGCCAGCCACAACACGGCATAGTCATAGCCGAGCAGGCCGTTCAGCAGATAATTCTCCTTCGGGCGCTTCACCTTGGAGGTGTAGGCGAGCGGGATCATCGGGGTCAGTCCGGCCTGTTCGTACACGGCCTCGGGCCAGCGGACGTAGAATCCATGCGCGCAGGCGTTGCACAGATCCTGATCGACGAAATTATCGGTGACGACGATGCTCTGCGTCAGGGCGTCGGTACCGATTGCACGTTGCAGGGCACAGCCCTTGCCGATCGCGCGCAGGCGCGGCGCATCCCGCAGGGACGAGGCGACGACGACCTCCATCTCGGGGTCGATGGCCGCTGCCAAAGGCTTCACGATGAAATCGAAGCCGTAGGTGGCGACGATGATGCGGTCCGGGCAAATGGCGGCGATGTCGCGCAAGAGGCTTGCGTTGAGGTAGGCGGGCCCGATCCGCGCAGCATGTTTACGCCATGCCAGGACGCTCCATGGCGAGACGAGTACCACCGCCCAGATGCGGATCCAGTCCCGATAATAATCGGGATTATCGCGCGAGATGAGCCGCCACGGCTTCAGCATTCCCAGGATCTGCATGACGATGGCAACAACGACCGAAGGGCGCGCGAAGCGAATGAACTCTTCGGTCGAATTCCTCAGCCACAATGTTTCGTCGAAATCGAGTACCGCAAAGGTCGGCTGGGAATTGACCTCCTGAAGGCGTTGCGCAAGATCGGACTCGTCCGTCCAATCGGGTACGATAGCCGGCTTTGCCATGATCGACTCTCTTTGAAGCGCGAAGGAAATCCGGCCACTTCAGTCCGGACACAGAAGCACAATACCCGATCCTGTTGCACCGCTTCACCGATCAGGCAACCTTGAAGCAAAGCTCGGAAATGTTTTGTAACCCTGCCCGGTAGAA
This sequence comes from Sphingomonas carotinifaciens, assembly GCF_009789535.1. Classification (NCBI taxonomy): domain Bacteria; kingdom Pseudomonadati; phylum Pseudomonadota; class Alphaproteobacteria; order Sphingomonadales; family Sphingomonadaceae; genus Sphingomonas; species Sphingomonas carotinifaciens. The sequence continues at coordinate 2,557,782 of NZ_WSUT01000005.1, forward strand.
TACTCAATTATTGACGCGGTCGTTATCCCTATCGATCTACGCGCGTGGTCACCATTTTTCTACATGATGCCTCCATCGGAGTATTATGCGGATGTTCACTGCGACCGGGTAAGTCCGTTCCGCGATGCTTGATCCGACTAACGCCACCTGCCCTTCAGCATGGACAGCAGCAGTCGCGGATAGCTCCATCCATCCGCGCGTGCCGCGATCGCAGACAAACAGTCCTGATCGTCGCGCCCCGGCCTGCCCGGCCCGGTCATGTTCGGCTTCATGTTCAGATCGAACAGCCTGAACCCTCCGGCGGACCCCGCGCGACAATCGATCCGGATCGCTGCGCGAGCGTCCACCCGCTCCGCTGCCGCGACGCATGCGTCGATCATCGCCACGACGTCCCGATGCCCCAGCCGGCCGGCAGCCATCGCCACGCTGTTCGCGGCCACCGGCACGTCGCCATTATACGGGGCAACACCGCCCCGCTGGTCGAACCGGCAAACGGGACGCAATGCCCAGTGCCGGTCGTGGTGCGTGCCATCCGGCGCCGGCGATGACGGCGGCATGACGGTGACGGTCACCTCCTCGCCGGCCAGATATTCTTCAACCATCAGGAGGTCGCCGAAGGTTGCCTTGTCGATCAGCGCGTTCGCTGCCACCCGCAGTGCGGCAAGGTCGGCCACGCAGGTCACACCCTGGCTGCCACGCCCGCGCACCGGTTTGACGATCAAGGGAAAGTCGAGCCCCTTCTGTGCGATGACCGCGTCGACATTCGCCAGCGCGTGGACGCCGTCGCGCGCAGTCCGGGACAGGAGAAAGGACCGGGCGACCGGCAATCCGGCGGCGGCCAGCATCCGATTGGTGTCGAACTTGTCGTCATAGGCCTGCATCGCGGCCGGAAGCTGACCGACGATCGCGACGCGCCCCAGCGCGTGTTCCAGCGGATGGCCTTCGAACAGGACCGTGTTGGCCCACAATGTGTCCGCCCCCGCGTCGATAGCAGCCGCGATACCTTGCGGCGTATCGGGAAAGACCCAGTCCAGCGCGGTGGCCGGATCAGGCGATCCCTGTGGCACGATCACCCGCTGCCCTGACCCCATGAGTGCAAAGGCGATATCGGCCCCGCCGTCCGAATATCCGCCCGGCTTGGCATCCTTGCGCAGGCCACCGATAACGGGCGGCGGCAACGCCTGATAGAGGATCGCCACGCTGGCAGCCTGTGCGGGACGATTGATCATGTTGCCTTCCTCGTTACTCGTCTTGGCTGCTCCGTGGCGCCCTGAAGCCAGGCGCGCAACAACATGGTGACCTCGCCGGGGCGTTCGATCGGCGCAAGGTGGCCGCAATGCCGAAGGATGTGGAAATCTGCCCCCGCGATGCGCTGGGCAAGGGCCGCCGCATCCTCCGGCAGGCAGATGCGGTCGCGGTCGCCCACGGCCACCAGGGCGGGTACGCGCACCGCCGCGATCGCCGGGTCGAGATCAGGACGCGCCAGCAGGGCGCGTTGCTGGCGCTCGAACACATCCGCCCCGACGCGTTCCGCCATGGCCTGGACGGGACCGCTGACGATCGGCGTCAGCATCGGATCGGCATGGGGTGCCGTGGCGAGCAGTCCCTGCTCCCCTACCGTTCGCACGCGCATCTCCATGCTCGCGCGCGTGCCGAACAAGGCGACGCGTTCGATCCGATCGGGCGCCTGACGGATCATCTCCAGCGCGACATAACCGCCCAGGCTGACCCCCGCGACCGCCATGCGGGGCGGCGCATGCGCCAGCACGCGTGCCGCCATGCCGGCCAGCGTGTCGTCGACGGTCAGATCACCGAGCTCGGGATGCGCGACATCGCCCAGGTCGACGACCTGCCTGGCCCAAAGCTGCCCATCGCATCCCATGGCGGGAAGCAGGACCAGAGGCATCGGCTTTCGGATCATGACGGGGTCTCCGGACGGTAGGCAAGTGGTGCGGCAACGAGAACAAGGTCGACGCGCGCCAGATGGGTGACGACAACGACGCCGGGTTCCAGCGCAAGGCTGAGCGCCACCATGCTCATCTCCGCCAAACCGCCGGGCGAATAGGCAAGCGCGAGCAGCGCCACGTCCAGCCCCGTCGCACGCCCGATCGCGGCCGCACAGGCGAAGGTCAGGGCGAGAAGGATCAGCGTCGATCCCGCGGCGAGCGCCAGGATGCGCAGAAAGGCGCACAGCTTCAGCCCGGCGAACCGGCAACCGATCGTCGCCCCCAGCCCGACCTGGGCCGCGGCGAGCAGCCAGACGGGCACCCGAAAGTCGGTCATCCCCGTCGCGTGCAGGACGGCGCTGACCGCCAATGGCCCCATCAGGTGCCAGGCGGGCAGACGCAACAACCGGCCCAGGACCAATCCCAGCGCAAGGCTGACCCCGCCCCACAGGAACAGCGACGGCTCCGGCCAGGGCGATGCTGCGGTGACGGAGGGAGCAGCGACAACGCTGGCCGGGGCATGGAAATGACGGATGACGAACGGCAGGATGAACACGACCAGGAAGATGCGCGCGCCGTGGATCAGGCCGATGGTGCGTTCGTCGGCGCCCCGCTCGGCACCCATCACCACCATTTCCGCGATCCCCCCGGGCATGCCCGCGAAATAAGCCGTCGCGGGATCGAAGCCCGCGATCCGCCGGAACCATATCACGCACAGCAGGCCGGCAACCGCCAGAAACACGGGGAGCAGCAACAGCGGCAACCACCATGCGCGGGCCAGCGCCAGCAGGCCGGGATGAAAGGAACTGCCCAGCACCACGCCGATCACCGCCGCCATCGGTCGCCGCGTCGCGCTACCGGCCGCGACCGGCAGCCGGGCGATGCTCGCCACCGCACAGGCGGCCATCGATCCCAGCACCCAGGGCAGCGGCGCGCCGATCGCGGCGAACACCCCGCCGCCCGCCGCACCCACCGCCACCGCCGCAAGGAAGCGCAGCGTCACTGCGGCGACATCGGCCCTTTGCGCGCGTTCCGGCATCATCCTGCTCAACTGACGAAGGGAAAGGCCAGCGCGATCATGCCGATCACCGTCATCACCGCACATACCAGCGTGGCCGGGACCAATGTGAAGCGCTGGTGATCGGCAAGGTCGATACCGGCCAGGCTGACCAGCAAATAGGTGGAGGGAACGAGCGGGCTCAGCAGGTGGACAGGCTGACCCATCAGCGAGGCGCGGGCGATCGCCATCGGCTCCACCCCGTAATGGGCGCCCGCTTCGGCCAGGATCGGCAGCATCCCGAAATAGAAGGCGTCGTTGGAGATGAAGAAGGTGAAGGGCAGGCTGAGCGCCGCGGTGATCGGCGCCATATAGGGGCCGAGTACGGGCGGGATGAGTCCCACCACCTCCTTGCTCATCGCCTCCACCATGCCGGTGCCCGACAGGATGCCGGTGAAGATGCCCGCCGCGAAGATCAGCGACACGACCGACAGGACATTGCCAGCATGGGCCGCGATCCGCTCCTTCTGCTCGGCGACCTGCGGATAGTTGACGATCATCGCGACAGCAAAGGCGAGCATCATCAGGACCGACAGCGGCAGGATGCCCAGCACCAGCCCGGCGAGCAGCGCGATGGTCAGTGCGGCGTTGAACCAGCTCAGCTGCGGCCGCCGCGCCTCCGGAAACTGCGACACGGCCATGCCGGTGAAGCTGGTCGGCTCGTTGGCGCGGACATGGCCCATGCGCGCCCGCTCCCGCCGGCCGAAATACACCGCCAGCGCGATCAGGAAGGCGAGACCCGCGATCATCCCCGGGATCAGCGGCAGGAACAGGGTGGCGGGATCGAGCTTCAGCGCACTGGCGGCGCGCGCGGTCGGCCCGCCCCAGGGCGTCAGGTTCATGATGCCGCTGGTGCTCATCAACAGGCAGCACAGATAGAGCCGGTTCATCTCGTATCGCTTGTACAGCGGCAACAGCGCGGCGATGGTGATGATGTAGGTCGTCGATCCATCGCCATCCAGGCTGACCAGCGCACACAGCACGACGGTGCCGATCAGGATCTTCAGCGGGTCACCATGCACCACCCGCAGCAGGCGGTTGACCAGCGGATCGAACAGGCCGGTGTCGGTCATGGTCGAGAAGAACAGGATCGCGAAGAGCAGCATGACCCCGGTCGGCGCCAGGTTCTTGATGCCGTCGATCATCATGTCGCCGACGCCGCCGGCAAAACCGGCGATCAGGGCGAATGCGGTGGGCACGACGATCAATGCGACCAGCGGGGTCATCCGCTTGGTCATGATCAGCGTCATGAAGGTGGCCACCATCAGGAAGCCGAGCAGGGCGAGGTTCATCGCATGGGTATCCGTGATGGGGGGATCAGAAGGTGACGGCGATGCGGCCGCTGAGCGTCTGGCCGTCATCGGGGCCGATGAAGCGGCCCGACAGATTGTCGGTGTGCCAGTGGATCGCGTTCACCTGGAATCGGGTGAAGCTGTTCAGATACCAGTTGGCACCGATCGTCGCGGCCCAGCCGTCGCCGCCGGTCGCGATGTCGCGGAACGACAGGTTCTCGTACCGCGCGGTCAACTCGATCGCGCCGGGCCCGCCATCGAAGATGGGACGCAGGACACGCGGCTGGCCAAAGCTGCCGAGGCGCGGATTGTACGGCGGCAGGTCGCCGGTGATGAACCAGCCACCCGACACGCTCCAGGCGCGCGTCTCGAAATCCTCGCGCCCACCGTCCAGCCGGGCGTGTCGCTGCCCCGCTTCCACCATCAGCCAGGTCGGGCCGACATAGCCGCCCAGTTCCGCACCGTAACCGGTGGTGCCGGTGCCGCCCGTCACGGGGCCGGTGGACAGCCGCAGGTTGCCGTTGAAACGGCCACCGATCACGGTGTTGCGCGTCAGCGTGCCGGTGCCGGGCCGCAACGCCTCGTCAAAGCCCCAGAGCCCGAGGTGAAGCACGTTGCGATCGGTCTTGACCGGGTTCCAGTGCGCGCGGCCAAGCACCGTGCGATTGTCGCTGCGCGTCTGGTCGCCGTCGATCCGGTCGCCGGTCACGGTCAAGGAGGCATGGCCGGTTTTCCAGAACAGGCGGGGCATGATGCCCAGGCCGTAAAAGGCACGCTGCGGAATGATCGCGGTGGCGACCACGGTGCGTTCCAGGAACGGCGTCGAGTCCGAACCCGTCGAACCCTCGAAGCCACGATCGTTGAACAGGTGCCCGGCGCGCACGTCATAGTCCAGGCCGGGCCTGATCTGGTTGCGCCACCCGACAAAGGCGGTGACGATATCGACCTCGTTCTCCGAAAAATCGCTTTCGAACTGGTAGAAGAAGTGCGGCCCCACCCCGCCTTCCAGCCCGAGGCGCAGGGCGCGCATGCCGGTGGTGGTCAGGTTGCGGTCGGCGTAGCGCGAGCCGAAGGTCGTGCTGACATCGGTCAGGATGCGCCCCCGCGGCTTGAAGGTGAACACCCCGTCTGCCGAGTGAAAGACGGGCAGGCCCGCCCCCCATTCGGTGGTGACGCCCGCCACATTGTCCGCCGCCGCCCGCGCCCGCGCCACGTCGCGCTCGGCGGGCCCGGGCGGCACGAGCTGCGGCGCGAAGGGCCGGGTGACGATCTCCGGCGGCTGAACCGGTTGCTGTTGCGCGACCGCGACCGGTGGCTCGGCGGCGGCAGGCCGGGCGGCACCGGCCAGCCCGGTCTGCGCGGCGGCGACAGGCGCCCCTGCCCCCTCCAACCGCTCGATCCGCGCGCGCAGCGCCGCAATTTCGGCGGCCTGTTCTCGTACCAGCGTCGCCAGATCATTCTGCGTCGGCGCCTGCGCGAGCGACGGGGTTGCGGCGACCACCGCGATCAGCGCGCAGCCGGCGGATATCACCTTCATTTCACTTTTGCCCCTTCGGCGAGGATCGCCTGCCACTGGCTGAGGAACCGGCGGCGCTTGATCGTATCGAGGTTGACGAGAAGCTGTGGGCCGACCCGGATCGGCCGGGCACGCTCCGGCCCCAGCCGCGGCGCCGGCACATCGGCACGCACCGGCAGCAGCCATTGCTGCCCCAGCAGTCGCTGGCCGGGACGCGACAGCAGGAAGTCGAGGAACAGCTTGGCCGACGCCGGCCTGCGTGCATCGCGCGTGACAAAGGCGATGCGCGACGCGACGATGGTATAGTCGCGCGGAAAGACGACGCCGATCCGCGGATCGCGCCGGGCCCGCGTCAACGCATAGGGACCGACCACATTATAGGCGATGGCGGCGCGACCGCCGGCGACCGCATCCAGCATCGGCCCGGTCGTCCGCGCCAGCAGTGGCCGGGTGGCCGCAATGGCCTGAAGCAGCGAGCGTGTATCGCGCGTGATCGACAGGTCTTCGGTCAGGTAAAGATAGCCGACGTTCGATCGGGCGGGATCATAGGTGGCGACGCGGCCGGCAAGCGCGGTTCGCCGCGTGCGCAACAGACGCTCGAACGCCTCATGCGTCCGGGGCACCTGCGCGGCCGGGATCAGGCGCCTGTTGTAGACGAAGCCGACGGGCTCGGCGGTCACCCCGTAGCCCATGTTCTTCCACACCGCCGCGGACGGCAGCGCGGGCTTTTCCGGGCTTTGATAGGCCTGCGCATAGCCGTCGTTGATCAGCTTGGCCTGAAGGTCCATCGCGGACGACCAGACCAGGTCGGCGGTGGGGCGCCCGGCGCGTGTCTCGGTCAGGAAACGGCGGTAGATTTCCCGCGACTCCAGATCCTGATACTGGATGGCGATACCGGGATAGACGCGGCGAAAGGCGGCGATCACCGGCGCCATCGCCGCGGCATCGGCATTGCCGTACACGCGCGCGCCACGCTCGGCACGCGCCGCCGCCACCAGCGTGTCATAGGATCGCGGATAGCCCGCCGGGCGCTCTGCCGACGCGGCCGACGCCAGCACCGGCCCCAGCAGCAGCAATGAAAATCCGTAACGCATCTTCCGGCTCCTCTCGCTCCCCGCCTCTTTGTTCGGGTAAGCTGATCGCCATGCGCTATAGGGCCAACCTGTCATTCACCTTTCACGCCGGAGCCGAGCGTTGCGCATCCTGATCGTCGAGGACGATGCACCGCTGGCCCGCGGCATCGTCGCGCTGCTCCGCGGTTCCGGGCATGCGGTCGATCACGTCGCCAATGGCGCGGATGCATTGGCGGTGATCGCGGACGAACCCTATGCTCTGGTGATCCTCGATGTCGGCCTGCCGGGCGTGGACGGGTTCGAGGTGCTGGCCACCCTGCGCCGACGCGGGGAGCGCGTGCCCGTGCTGATGCTGACCGCGCGCGACGGGCTCGACGACCGGGTACGCGGGCTGGACCTCGGCGCGGACGATTATCTGCGCAAACCCTTCGCGCCGGAGGAGCTGGAGGCCCGCATTCGCGCGCTCGGCCGGCGGCGGGGCGGCGACCCGACGCCGGAACTCCGCATCGGCACGCTCGCGCTCAATCGCTCGACCGGCGAGGCCCGCATCGGGGAGCGCGTGCTGGACCTCCGGCGACGCGAATGGGCGGTGCTCGACGCGCTGGCGACACGCGCCGGCCAGATCGTCCTTCGGGAAGTGCTGCAGTCGGAGGTGTTCGGCTTCGATGAACCGGTCGGCCCCAATGCGATAGAGGTGAACGTCGCCCGGCTGCGCAGCAAGCTGTCTCCCGATGGGCCGACGGTGCGCACGATCCGGGGTGTCGGCTATATGCTCGATGCGGGCTGACGGCGCGACCCACGCGCTGGCGCTGCGCACCCGGTTGCTGGCGGCGATTATCGCGCCGCTGCTGGGCATCGCGGTGGCGCTTGGTCTGGCTGGGGCGACGCTGATCGCCGATGTCGTCCGCCGCACCAACGACCGCGTGTTGGGTGGTGCGCTGGGTGCGATTGCGGAAACCGTGCAGGTCGAACGGGGCGAGGTTACGCTCGACCTGCCGGCGGCGGCCTTCGGCATGCTCGAAAACGCCGAGCGCGATAATGTCTATTACCGGGTGAGCGTGGGGCCGCGGCTGCTCACCGGCTATGCCGATCTGCCGCCGCCGCGCGCCAGCGATCTGGCGATCGACGTGCCGCGTTTCCGTTTCGCCCGGTACCGCGACCAGAACATCCGCATCGCCGAGGTGCGGCGTGCATTGCCGCGCATCGACGTGCCGGTGATCGTCCAGGTGGCGGAAACGCTGGGTAACCGCGTGGCGCTGCGGAACCGCCTGCTGGTCGCGCTCGTGCTGGGCGAGGTCGCGTTGGTGGGCATGGCGATGCTGCTGATCCGCCCCGCCCTCGCATGGAGTCTGCGTCCGCTCGCCCGGCTGCGCGGCGCGGTCGCCGCCCGCGATACGCGCGCGACGCCGGATCTTTCCGCTATCGAGGCGGGCCCCTTGCCGACCGAACTGCGGCCGCTGGCGGACGCGTTCAGCAATCTTCTCGCCCGATTGGACACTGCCACGACCGGGGTTCGGCGTTTCACCTCGGATGCCTCGCACCAGATGCGCACGCCGCTCGCCGCGCTGAAGGTGCAGGTGGCTCTGGCCCGCCGTGGTGATCCGAACGCGCTGAAGGAGATCGCCGACACCGCCGATCGGCTGGAGCGTCTCGTCACCCAGTTGCTGGCGCTGGCGCGTGCCGACGAGGGGGGCTCTGCACCACCCCTCGAACCGGTCAGCCTGCGCGAAGTGGCGGTGGCCGTCATCAACCGGCGGATCGGCCAGGCCATTGCGGCGGGCGTCGAAATCCATCTCGATGCAACGCAGGATGTCGAGATTGCGGGTTATCGCACGCTCTTGTTCGAGATGATCTCCAACCTCGTGGACAATGCCATCCGCTACAACCACGCCGGTGGCATGGTGACGATCGCGGTGACGACCGACCCGCAGGGCCCGAACGTCATCGTCGCCGACGACGGTCCGGGCGTGCCCGACGCCGATCTCGATCGGCTGGGCGATCGCTTCGTCCGTCTCGCCGCCGGCGCAGGGCCGGATGGCAGTGGCCTCGGCCTCGCCATCGTGCGGTCCGCGGCGCAGCGGCTGGGCGCGACCGTCACCATCATCAACACCCACCCGGGCCTGCGCTGCACCCTGCACTTCGCGCCCTAAGTCGCACCTGCCCGCGTCACCGGAGCGTCGCAACGATCCCCGCCATCTCGAACACCGTCGCCTGCGCATCCAGCGACAGACCCCGCGCCGCGCCCCCCAGATCGCGCGCCGCCGCATACCCGTCCAGCGCCACCCTCAGCGCCATCCCCTCGCGCCGACGCGCCTCCCCCGCGATGAAGGCCGGCACCCGCTCCAGAAACGCCTCATACCGCCGCTGCGCCGCCTTGGGCGCCAGCGCCTTTGCCAGCTTCGCGCGCATCGCGTTGCTCGGGTCGCCCGTTGCCGCGATCGCCGCGATCGCGGCATCCAGCCCCGGCAGGTCCAGCCCTGCAAAGCGCAGCGCCTGCCCCGGCGCCCCGTCCGCCGCACGCACCAGCGTCGCGATCTCCTCCTCGTCCGCCTCGGGCAGTTGCTTGCGCAGCACCTGCCCCACCGCCTCATCCTCCAGCCGCTCCAGCCGCAGCACCCGACACCGCGACCGAATCGTCGGCAACAGGCGCCCGGGCGCATGGCTGACCAGCAGGAACACCGTACCCGCGGGCGGCTCCTCCAGGTTCTTCAACAGCGCATTGGCCCCGCCGCGCTCCAGATCGTCGATCGCATCGATCAGCACGACGCGTGCCGGTCCCATCGCCGGTGCCGTGGCGAACATCGGCTGCAACGTGCGCACCTGCGCGATCGTGATCGACCGGGCCAGATCCTGGTCCGGCTTGTCCGCATCCTTAGGCAGACGCTGGAGAACACGAAAATCAGGATGCGATCCTGCTTCGAACAGGCTGCGGCTGGGATGGCCCGCCGGCACAGACAGTCCCGGCGGCAGCGTACCCCGCCCGCTCGCCCCCGCCAGCAGGCGCAAAGCCGCCACCCGCGCGAAATGCGCCTTGCCGACCCCTTCCGGACCGGTCAGCAGCCAGGCGTGATGCAGCTTCGACCCGGCCAGCGCCGCGGCGAACGCGTCCTGCGCCGCGGCGTGGCCGATCACCGCGTTCATCAGCCGAAGAGCGAGGTCAGCCCGGACCAGGCACGGCCGAAGAATCCCGCTTCGTCCACATCCTTCTCCGCAACCAGCGGCAGGCGCTGCGCGGGCATGTCAGGGGCGGTAATGACCAGATCGGCAATATGCTGGCCCGCCTTGATCGGCGCCTTGACGGGCCCCTGATAGACGACCTTTGCGCCCAGTTCGGGCGCCAGACCGGCAGGCAGCGTCACCGTCAGCGCGCGCGGCGCGATCAGGCCCACGCTCGACGATGAGCCGAGCTGCACGTCCGCCTCGGACACCTTGCGTCCCTTGGCGACCACGGGCTTGGACTGCCACGCGCGGAAGCCCCATTCCATGAACCGCACGGACTCGTTGGCACGGCCGGTAAAGGTCGGCAGGCCCGCCATCACCATCACCAGCCGGCGGCCATTCTGCTCGGCCGATCCGGTGAAGCCATAGCCCGCTTCCTCGGTGTGCCCGGTCTTCAGGCCGTCGGCACCGGCGACGCGCCCCAGCAGCGGATCGCGATTGGCCTGGGTGATGGCGTTGCCGCCCATCGTCTTGCCCCAGGTGAAATCACGCCGCGAGTAGAATTGCTTGTAGAGCTTGGGGTGGTCCTCGATCGTGTGCTGGGCCAGGTCGGCCAGATCGCGCGCGGTGACATAGGTGACGCCGCCGTCGGGCCAGCCGTTGGACGTGCCGAAATGGCTGTTGTTCAGGCCGATCTTCTTGGCCGTGCGATTCATCCGCTCGGTGAACGACGGCTCGTCGCCGGAGATATGCTCGGCCAGCACCACGCACGCATCGTTGCCCGACAGCGTCACGATACCGTACAACAGGTTGGCGACGCTCACCTGCTCGCCCGCGGACAGGAACATCGTCGATCCCGCCTGCGGCCCGTGCCACTTCGCCCACGTCTCGGGGCGGACGGTGACCATGTCGGTCAACTTCATCTCGCCGCGCTTGATCAGGTCGAACGCCACATAGACGGTCATCATCTTGGCCATCGACGCGGGCGGCATCCGCCGGTCGGCATCACGCTCGAACAGGATGGCGTCCGACGACAGGTCCTTCAGGAAGGCGACCGGCGCCTCCGTCTGGAACTGCGGTGCCGCGGCGATCGAGGGATAGGCGAGCGCAACCGCCATGATGGGGGCGATCAGGGGAGCGACGATCAGCTTCTTCATGGATTATCCGTCAATTCGCGAAAGGTTGGCAGTGATCCCCGGGCAGGGCCGATCGCCTGCATAGCCGGGCAAGGTGGTTCCGTCACCTGCCCGTTGCGTCGTCTCAGCCCTCGATCGCGTCGGCCAGCAACCCGACCGACAATGCGTAGAAGTTCGAGCAGTTATAGTCGAGGATGACGCGGTAGTTGCCGGTCAACAGATAGGCGGTCGCCCCCTCGCCATCCGGCTCCATCAGCGTCGCCAGCACGTCGCCTGCGGGCCAGGCGCGCCCCTGCGGCACGATGCCGAGCGCACGCCATTCCGCCATCGTCCGCCAACCGCTGTGCCGCTGGAACACGCGCGGGCAGCGCGGGCTGACCAGCGTGTTGCGGACCTCCGACCGGTTGAAGCTGCCGGGCACGCTTACTGCAAAGCCCCATGGCTGTCCGGGGCGCCAGCCGGCATTGGTGAAATAGTTGCCGATCGACGCCAGCGTGTCCGCTTCGCTGTTCCAGATATCGGCGCGGCCGTCCCCGTCGCCGTCACGCGCCAGCCGCAGATAGATGGAGGGCAGGAACTGCGGATTGCCGGTGGCGCCCGCCCAGCTGCCCTTCAACTGTTCGCGCGATACGCCGCGATCCATCATCTTGAGCGCGGCAATGAATTCTCCCTGGAACAGCGGCCGCCGCCGCCCCTCATAGGCAAGGCTGGCGAGCGAGCGCAGCAGGTCGAAATTGCCGGTATAGGAACCGTAATTGGTTTCATGCCCCCAGATCGCGACCATGATCGATTCCGGCACGCCGGTCTCGCGCTCGATCCGCGACAGACGGGGGCGCTGGGCCAGATATTTGCTCCGCCCCCGGCTGATCCGCGCGGCATCGACATGCGCCGCCTTGTACGGTGCGAAGGGCGAGAAGGACGTGCTCGTGCTGCTTCCCGGCTGCTGGCGGTCCAGCTCGATCACCCGCGTGTTCAGCGTCAGCGTGGGCAGCACCGCATCCAGCGTGCGCGCGCTTACGCCCTGCGCCGCCGCGACCCCTCGCACCTCCCCTAGATAAGCCTGAAACCCGGCCTCATCCTGCGCCCATACCGGCGCCGCTCCCGCGAACAATGCCACGAACAATACAGCGAATTGGCGCCACTGGCGCACACGAGCCATCCCCCACATGCCCGCCCAACTGCCACAATGATCGCCTGTCTGAAACCTCTTGTCGTCGTGGGCCTTGCACAATCGACCGTACAAGGCCTATCGGGCCACCACCACGCCCCGCGGAGAGGTGGCCGAGTGGTTTAAGGCAGCGGTCTTGAAAACCGCCGTGGGTTCACGCCCACCGTGGGTTCGAATCCCACCCTCTCCGCCACACCACCAATGCCTCAATTCGCATTCCGTAGCCCCCAACTATCATACGCATATCGGCTAGTTCCCAGTTGGAAGTGGCAATCATCTAGAATCCTTACTTCTTGGGGGGTTTTGGTGGGGGGGAGCATGTGGGGCGGGAGGGTGAGATGGGGGACGGGTTGGCCGAAGGGACCGGGTAGAGGTCGAGGGAGGGGTAGCTGGATGGTGGCGGCGCCGAGGCGGGTGGTGGCGTCTTCGGTGTTCGAAGTGAACTCCAGCAGATTGAAATCCATGGAAAGATCGAGGGCGAGTTGCTCGGCCGTGCGGCGCGCGGCGTGGAAGCTGGCGGACCGGTTTGCCGCATGGTTTGTCCACGCCGTTCCGAGCGTGGCCGCCAGTGTCGTGATGGACCCGGGATGCAGTGCCGTCTCGACAAGGTGACGATTATCGTCCGGTATGGTGACATGCGCGCGGCTTTCCAGCAGCCGCAGGGTCGATTCCAGTTGCAGGATATCCGGGTAGACGCCGCCAAGGCCGTGGCGGGGGCCGGAGGCGGCCATGAGGTCGCGCGTGGCGGGGCGCAGGATCAGGGCGCGGGCCTGCGCATGGGCGCCGCGGTCGTCCCGCATGTGGCGGTGGAGGCGGCCGATCCGTTGGAGCAGCACGTCCATCGGCGCCAGATCGGTGATGAGAAAATCGGCGTCGATGTCGAGCGACTGTTCAAGCGTCTGCGTGCCGACCAGCACCTGCCCGCGCGCAGCCCTGCCCTTGCCGAACGCGGTTTCCACGGCCGCGTCGAGCAGCCGCCGGTCGCCGGGCGCGAAGCGGCCGTGGTGGACCGTGGGAACATCCCCGAGGCGAAAGGCGAGATCGGGTGCGCGTGCCGCGACCGCCTGCGCAACCTGCACCGCGCCGGCGACGGTGTTGCGTATCACCAGCACCGAGGCGCCCGTGCGCGCCGCCGCGACGGCACGCGCGGCGATGGCGTCGGGGTCGCCGATCAACCCGTCCGTCTCGATCGCGACATGCTTGGCCGAACGCGCGGCGGGGATGGCGGCGCGCAAGGGTGCATCGCGACCGGACAGCGCCGGATAGGGTAGCGCCTGCGCCTCGGCCAGCGGCGGCAGCGGCGTCTTGAGCAGACGCGCCCTCGCCTCCGCACCCAGCGTTGCCGAAAGCAGGAGCGCCTGGCCGCCGACCGCGAGATGATTGTCGAGCAGGCGTTCAAGAAGCGTCGACATATAGGTGTCGGAGGCATGAACCTCGTCCACCACCAGCAGGCTGCGTGCCAGCGCACCGGCACGGAACAGGGCATGCTTGACGGGCAGAACGCCGAGAAGCGCCTGATCAATCGTGCCGACCGCCACGCGGGCGGCAAGGAAGTTCTTGGCGCGCTCCGCCGCCCAGCGATGATCGTCGGTGCCGCCGGGCTCGCCATCGTCCCAGCGCACCTCGTAGCCGGGCAGTTCCTGCCCCTGCGTGTCGCCGGCCACGAGATAGCCGGGGACGGCGAGAACCGCCTCCGGCGCCCCCTCCCCCCAGACGCGTTTCAGCACGTCGTTCACGCGCTTCTGAAGCTGGACGGCCGCTGCACGCGTGGGAAGCGCAAAATACAGGCCGTCCACCTCGCCGCGACGGCGGAGTTCCAGCCAGCGCCATAACGCGGCCTCCGTCTTGCCCGAGCCGGTTTCCGCCTCGATCAGCGCGACGCGACCGAGATCGTCAGCGGCGGCCTCCTGTTGGAAGCCATGGGGTGTCCGTCCGACCGCGGCGTGAAAGTCTCCTTCGGGGGTCGGCAGCGGCACGAGGCCACGCGCTGCCACCATGTCGCGCGCCTGTTCCTCGCGCAGTGCCTCACGCGCCCGTCCATAAGGGCCTGCGACGGGAAACCGCCGTGTGTCGGAGCCGAGCCAGTCCGCCAGCGTGACCAAACCGGCGAAGAGCGAGACGAAGCGCGGTGCATCGGGCAACGGCTCGCCCGTTTCCCATGCCAACGGCCAACGCGCCCGCACGGCATCGATCAACGCGACCACATGGGCACCGGGGTCATCGTCGCCCACCGGCATCCAGTGAACGCTGTGCTTCATCCACGAGCCGGAATCGAGATTGGCGCCGCGACGCAGTTCGGGCAGCGGCCTGCCGTGATGCGCGAGTGCGGCCGCGAAATGCTGATGCGCACCCCATGCGCCGACGAGGTGGCGCAGCATCGTGGCGGCAGCACCGGTCTTCAGCCTGGAATGGAACAGCAGTGCGGCAACCTGCCCGGTATGACCGATCAGGGGCGCATGCGGATCGATCCGCGCCTGGAAACCGCGATTGGCCTTGCCGAGATCGTGCAACGCGGCCAGCACAATCAGGCGGGCATGGTCCTGCGCGGTCAGTGGTCGCCCCGCGGCCGTGCTGAGCCAGAGGGACCATGCACCGCCGGATAGCAGCGCCTGGGCCGCAGTGCCGACGTCCAGGCAATGATCGATCAGCGGCAGCGACGCGGCGACCGTGCCGTCGGCATTGCGTGTCAGCTTGGCCCATGGCCCGTTCACCCCTGTCGCCGTCATCATCCCCCCCCCGGTTCGATCCGGACTATCATCGACCGGGGGTTGCGGTGGCAAGGGGCGGTCCGCGTCTGCTCCATATCGGACGAATTTTCCCCCGGCAGCATGGCCTGCTCCGCAGAAACGGAGCCAATCGCGGTTGTTCCCAAACAGGCCCCTCGCCACCCCGGATGGTGAATGGAAGGAACGATGCCAGGTGATTGAGGCGAATGGGGGTCGTACCGCCGCCGCGGCGGCGCGCGGGCCGTCGATGGGTCAGTTCGTATCGTTGCGTGGCCGGTTGTGGCTGGTGGAGGAACAACCCGAAACGCCGTTCGACGGTCACCGGCTGGCGTGCGTGGACGACGATGCCAGTGGCGAGGACGCGCAGGTGTTGTGGAGCGCGGAGGTGGACGCGCGGTTGCGCGACGAGGAAGCCTGGGCGTCGCTGGCAAGCGGCGGCGGCGATGCCGAAACATTCTCGGCCTACCTCCGCACGGTCCGCTGGCGCACCGCGACCGCCGCCGAACGCGACCTGTTCCAGGCGCCGTTCCGGGCCGGTATCCGGCTGGACCCGTATCAGTTGCTGCCGCTGCGCAAGGCGCTGCGCCTGCCGCGCGTAAACCTGTTGATCGCCGACGATGTGGGACTGGGCAAGACGGTCGAGGCCGGACTGGTGCTGCGCGAGATGCTGCTCAGGCGGCGGGTGGATTACATGGTGGTGGTGGCGCCTGCGGCGATGACCGGCCAGTGGCGGGACGAGTTGCAGACCAAGTTCGGCCTGTCGTTCGAGATCATCGATCGCCAGCATCTGGAAAGCCTGCGCCAGCGGCGCGGCTATGGTGCCAACCCGTGGGCGACGGGATCGCGCTTCATCCTGTCGCACCGGTTGCTGGGGGACGAGGCCTATGTGGCCGGCCTGCGGGACGTGCTGGAAGAGTTCCGCGCCAGATCGCTGCTGATCCTGGACGAGGCGCATCATGCCGCCCCCGCGGGTGGCGGCCGCTATGCGGTGGAAAGCCAGTTCACGCGCAGCCTGCGTGACCTGTCCGACCGCTTCGAGCACCGGCTGTTCCTGTCGGCGACCCCGCATAACGGGCATCCGAACAGCTTTGCCACGCTGCTGGAACTGCTCGATCCACAGCGGTTCACGCGCGGCGTACCGGTGCGGCCCGCCGATCTGGAGCCGGTGATGGTGCGGCGGCTGAAAAGCGACCTGCGGGCACTGGGCGAGGCTTTTCCCGAACGCGTGGTGGAACCGGTGGTGATCGACGGGCTCGACCGGCACGCCCCCGAACTGCGGCTGGCGGCGATGCTGGCGGACTATCGCGCTCTTCGCGAACGGCGGATCGGGACGCTGGGGGCGGCGCAGGGTGCCAGGGCACGGCTGGCTTTTGTAGGGTTGCAGCAGCGGCTGTTGTCGTCGGTGCCGGCGTTCGCACGGACGCTGCGCGTGCATCTGGCGGGATTGGAGCGGTTGATCGCGGGCGAAACCGCGCAGCCGGTAGTCGCGGACGAAGACCCCGACGCACCCGAGCGCGCCGATGAAGAGGATGCGGCTTTCGAACGGCTGGACCACGCCGAGGCCGCCCGCACCGAGGCGGCCGCAATGGCGGCCGGTGGGGCGGCGGCGCAGTTGATGGCCGAGCGCGACCATGCCGCGGCCATGCTGGTGGTGGCGGACGCAGCAAAGACCGCACCCGATGCGCGTGTCCGCTGGATCATCGATTGGGCGCGGGCGAACCTGCTGGATGCGGAGGGACGCTGGCGCGACCGAAGGCTGATCCTGTTTACCGAGTATGAGGACACGCGGCGGTGGTTGCAGCGGCAATTGTCAGTCTTGCTCGACCCGGCCGACGCCGACGAGGTCGCGCGGATCGACAGCTTCACCGGTGTGACCTCGACCGAGCGGCGCGAGGCGATCAAGCGTGCGTTCAACGATCCGGCCTCGCCCTTGCGTATCCTGCTCTGCACCGATGCAGCCCGCGAGGGGATCAATCTACAGGCGCAGTGCCACGATCTGATCCATGTCGACCTGCCGTGGAACCCGTCCCGCCTGGAACAGCGCAACGGGCGGATCGACCGCAAGCTGCAACCCAGCGACACGGTGACGTGCCGCTACTTCGTCTATGCGCAGCGGCCCGAGGATGTCGTGCTGGACGCGCTGGTGCGCAAGACGGAGGCGATCCGGCGGCAGCTGGGGTCGGCGGGCGAGGTGCTGGGGGATCGTATCGCCGATCGGCTGGGCCGGGGGATCGACCGGGCGGCGGCGCGCGATCTGGCCGAGCGGATCCGCAACAAGGAGGCGGACGAGCGCGTACGGGCGGCAGTGCGCGACCTGGATGACGGCGAGGAGGCACGGCGCGCGCGGCTGATGCGCGAACAGGCGGATCTGGCGGCGATGCTGGACAAGGCGCGGGCGCGGGTCGGCGTCGATCCGGACGAGTTGCGGTCGGTGGTCGGGCTGGCGCTGGCGCGGGCGGGCGGCGGATGGGGCGCGACCGGGGCGGTGGGCGATACGCCGGTCTTCGCACTGGATCAGGCGGCGCCCGCCTTTGCCGGCGATCCGAGCTGGCAACCGATGCTGGACGAACTGCGCGCGCGGGGGCCGAAGCCGGGCGAGCGGCCGGGGGAATGGCGGGCGAGCGCGGATGCGGGCGTGCGACGGGTGAGCTTTGCGCCTGCCATCCTGCCCGATGGGCGCGACGCCGGCGACGTGGTGCAACTGCATCTGGAACACCGGCTGGTGCGGCGCTTGCTGGGACGGTTTCTGTCGGCGGGGTTCCAGCAGGGGCTGGACCGGGCCTGCGTGATCGAGACGCCCGCCACCCCTGCCCCGCGGGTCGTGCTGATCGGGCGGTTGGCGTTGTATGGGGAGCGGGCCGCGCGGTTGCATGAGGAAGTGCTCAGCGTGGCGGCCGACTGGCGGGATCGGGAGCGGGACGAGGCGGGGCTTCGCCCGCTGGCCGAGGGGCGCGATGCGGAGGCCCGCGTGCTGGACGAACTGATCGCCGCCCTGGCAGGCGCGCGGACCGCCGGGGCGGCGGTTGCGCGGCGGGCGACGGCGCATGCTTTGGCGGATGTGGGCGATCTGCGGAGCGTGCTGGAGGGCCGTGCCGCTGCACGCGGGCAAAGGGTAGCGGCGGAACTGGAGAAGCGGGCGGCGAGCGAGGCGGCCGGGCTGGAGACGCTGCTCGGCCAGCGGATCGCGCGCATCCGGCGCGAGCGGCGCGAGGACGACCGGCAATTCGCACTGCTGCTCGACCCCGCCGAGGCGCGGCAGCGCGCCGCGGACCGGCGTTCCTGGGAGCGGGCGGTGACGCGGCTGGACGACGAACTGGTGCGCGAACCCGAACGGCTGCGCGCCGCCGCGCGGGTGCGCGCGACGCGGCTGGAGCCGATCGGCCTCGTCTATCTGTGGCCGGCGGCATGAGCGGGACGATTTCGGGCGGGCGGCACGACTGGCTGGGGTATCTGCAGCCGGAGGGGCTGGTGGTGGCGCCGGCGGCGCTGGCGCGGATCGGGGTGTGGCCGGCGCCGCAGACGGCGGCGGACGGCGAGGCGGTGACACAGGCGCTGGCGCAGGAACCTTGGGCGCTGTTTCGCGACGTGCTGGGCTGGGCACCGGAGCGGGTGGCGGGCGCGCCGGGCGGGCCGGTGCTGCCCGAGGATCTGCGGGTGGCGTTCGACGGGGGCGAGACGCTGCTGGAGCCGGACTGGGCGGTGTTTGCAGCCGATGGCACGGTGCAGTTGCTGGTGCGGATCGAGGCGGAGGACCTGCTGCTCGACCGGCGGGGCACGCTGGAGGGATGGGAGGCGACCGCGCAGCAGCGGTTCGAGCGGTTGCTGCGCGAGACGGGAGTGCCGGCCGGGGTGATCCTGGGCGCGCGAGAGACCGGGCGGCGCGAGGGGGCGGCGGGCGAGCGCGTACTGCGGCTGGTGGTGGCGCCCAAGGGCGAAATGGCGGGGCACATGACCTGGCCGCTGGCGGCGCTGACGGATGTTGCCGGGCGCGGGATGCTGGCGGGGCTGAAGCTGCTGCTCGACGCGCATGCGCTGTTCACCGGGCCACCGTCGCACCGCCTGCCCGCCCTGCTCGCCGAAAGCCGCGCGGCACAGGCGGATGTGTCGTCGCGGCTGGCCGGACAGGTGCTGGCGAGCTTGCACGAGATGCTGCGCGGGCTG
The DNA here is from genome assembly GCF_009789535.1 of Sphingomonas carotinifaciens. Lineage (NCBI taxonomy): Bacteria > Pseudomonadati > Pseudomonadota > Alphaproteobacteria > Sphingomonadales > Sphingomonadaceae > Sphingomonas > Sphingomonas carotinifaciens. Next base: position 2,577,016 of record NZ_WSUT01000005.1, read on the forward strand.
GACGCGGCCGATCCGGCACGGGTGCGCGCGCTGGCGGCGAGCGATCCGCAGCATCTGTACGAGGCGGTGCTGACCGTGCTGCTGCGCCTGATCTTCATCCTGTATGCCGAGGATCGCGGGCTGATGCCCTCGGCCGGGGGTGGCGCGGCCAAGCTGCTGTACGAACAGGGCTATGCGCTGGGCGGACTGCACATGCGGCTGCGCGACGACGCGGCGCTCTACCCCGATACGATGGACGAGCGGCGCGGGGCCTGGGGGCGGCTGCTGGCGCTGTTCCGGTTGGTCAGCCGGGGGCATCCATCGGGCTTCATGCAGCCGCGCGGGGGCAAGCTGTTCAGCGAGGCGGCGTTTCCCTTCCTGCTCGGGCGCGACGCGCCGGGGAATGCGGACCGGGTGTTGCCGGTGGGGGACGGATGCATCCTGCGCGTGCTGGACGGGCTGCTGATGCTGGGAGGTGAGCGGGTCGCATACCGGTCGCTCAGCGTCGAGCAGATCGGGTCGGTGTACGAGACGGTGATGGGCTTCACCGTGGAGCGTGCGGCGGGGCCGATGCTGGCGATCCGGGCGGGCAAGGGCAACCGGGTGCCGGTGTGGGTGGACCTGGATGCGCTGGCCGGCGCGAAGCCGGGCGAGCGCGAGAAGCTGTTGAAAGCATGGACCGGGCGCGGTGCGTTTCCGGCGGCGGTGTCGCGGGCGCTGGCGCGTGCGGAGGATGCGGGCGCGCTGGCCGCGGCCCTGGCGCCGGTGGTGGACGGGCGCGCCTGCCCGCGGGGAAGCGCGGTCGCCGCCGGCACGCCGATCCTGCAGCCGACCGACGAGCGGCGGCGCACGGGGAGCCATTATACGCCAAAGGCGCTGACCAGACCGATCGTGGCGCATGCGCTGGCCCCCGCCTTTGACCGGATCGGGGCGGATGCGGGGCCGGCGGAGGTGCTGGACCTGAAGGTGTGCGACCCCGCCGCGGGATCGGGCGCGTTTCTGGTCGAGGCGTGCCGGCAACTGGGCGAGCGGCTGGTGGCGGCATGGGCGCGCTGGCCGGCGCAGCGGCCGACCATACCGCCGGACGAGGACGAGTTGCTGCACGCCAAGCGGCTGGTGGCGCAGCATTGCCTGCGCGGGGTGGATCGCAATCCGCTGGCGATCGACCTGGCCAAGCTGTCGCTGTGGCTGGAGACGCTGGCGAGCGCACACGAGTTCACCTTTCTGGACAATGTGCTGCGCTGTGGCGACAGCCTGGTCGGCCTGCCCAATCCCAAGATCGTCGCAGTGACATGGGGCAAGGTGTCCGGGCAGCACAGCTTCGTCGAGGCGATCGTGCGCGACGGCATCAACGCCGCCGCCGACCTGCGCCGCCTGATGCGTAGCGAGGCCGAGATCGCGCCCTATGCGGTGCAGGAAGGACGCCACCGCGCGGCGATAACCGCGCTCACCCGCGCGCATCTGGTGGCGGATGCCGTGCTGTTGTCCTTTTTCGAGGGCAGCGGCGTGCGCGACCGCGAGGCGCGGCTGGCGGAGGTGCAGCAACTGGTTCTGGCCCCGAGCGCGCAAAGCTGGTCGCGGCTGGAAGCCTTGCGCGAACGCCTGCACGCCTTGCCCGTCGGCATCACCAGTTTCCATTGGGAGCTGGAGTTCGAGGACGTGTTCACGCGGCCCAATCCCGGTTTCGACGCGATCGTCGGCAACCCGCCCTTTGCCGGCAAGAACACGATCGCGGCGGGCCATGCCGCCGCCTATCCGGACTGGCTGAAGACGCTGCACCCCCATGCGCATGGCAATGCCGATCTGGCCGCGCACTTCTTTCGCCGGGCGTTCGGGCTGCTGCGCCGGGGCGGCGCCTTCGGGTTGATCGCGACCAATACCATCCGGCAGGGCGACACCCGCGACACCGGGCTGCGGCGCATACTCGACGAGGGCGGCGTGATCTATCGCGCGGTCAGCCGGCATCAGTGGGAGGGCGATGCGGCGGTGGTGGTGGCGCAGGTGTTCGTGCGCAGGGGCGCCGTCGCCGAGGATACCGGAGCGGTGCTGGACGGGCGGCCGGTGCGGCGGATTTCGGCCTATCTGATGGAGGGGGATCTGGATGGGTCGCCGGCGGTGTTGCGGGCGAATGCGGGCAAGGCGTTTCAGGGATCTATCCTGCTGGGTATCGGATTTACCTTCGACGACGCCAACGCGGCCAAGGGGAAAGCGTCCGAGTTGGCAGCGATGCAAAGGCTGATCGCTGACCGACCGAATATCGCGGAGGTTGTCGCTCCCTATCTGGGTGCCGATGAAGTCAACAATTCTCCCATTCACGCGCATCATCGCTACGCCATCAATTTCAGCGACATGCCGCTCCGCCGGATGGCCGAGGGCGTATCTTGGAACTCACTGAACGGGCCGGCACGTGCGGAGCAGCTAAGGTGCGGCGTCGTGGCGCCCGACTATCCCCGATCCGTCGCGCAGGACTGGCCGGAGGCCCTTGCGATCGTGGATCGGCTGGTGAGGCCCGTTCGCGAGCAGGACAACCGTGCCGTCTACCGCAATCGATGGTGGCAATATGCCGAGCGTCGTGTTGACCTGTATCGGAGTATTGCCGGTCAGCACCATGTTCTTGCGATCGGTGCTGCGGCGCTTGCCCATCATGCATTTGCCCGCCTGCCCGCCAACCTGATCTATTCCCACAAGTTGATCGTCTTCGCGATGCCGCGGCTGTCGCAATTTGCCGTGCTGCAATCCAGGATACACGAAATCTGGAACCGTACCTTCGGCAGCACCTTTGGTGATGCGCCGACCTATAATCCCACACAGGTATTCGAAACCTTCCCCCTGCCCCCCGGCCATGACGATGCACCGGCACTGGAAGCCGCCGGGCAAGCCTATCACGACACCCGCGCCGCGCTGATGATCGCGACCGGTCAGGGGATGACGCCGACCTATAACCGCTTCCACCGCAAGGCCGATACGGGCGCGGATATCGAGGGCCTGCGCGCGCTGCACCACACCATGGATCGCGCGGTGCTGACCGCCTACGGCTGGGACGATCTGGCGGCGGAGGCCGAGCCTGTCTTTCTGGATGCCGATAGCGAGGACGATCACCGCTATCAGGGACGGTTGTTCTGGCCGGCGCCGTTTCGCGATGCGGTGCTGGCGCGGCTGCTGACATTGAACGAGGAACGCGCGACGATGGAGCGGATGCTGTGAGCGCGGCAGGCGTGCGCGCCGGGCTGGTGGAACGCCTGCGCCGTAACCTGATCGGGCCGAGCGAGGCGGCGGATGGGGATCTGGCCGAGGAACGGTTGCCGGCGGGGGAAAGCCCGTCGCGCTGGTACCTGTCGGGCTTCATCGCGCCATCGGGCGAACTGGCGGCCGAGCCCGACATGCCGGCGGATGCCGAGCTGGAGGAGATCGACAGCTTCCTGCCCGAACTGGACGGGTTCAGCGTCGGCGGCGCGGCGGGCGATCATGACGAGCCCGATGCGCCCCCTGCCCGCCGCCGTTTCCTGCCGAGCGCGATCGGGCTGTCGACCATGGTCGATCCCGGCGTCGACGCATTGGAGGTGTGCGTGACATGGGGCGATTACGTGCCCGAGCCGCCGCTGCCGCCCGAGATGCTGGAAAGCGGGGGCGAGCTTCGCGGGACGGCGATCACGTGGCGGCGGGTGCCGCGCGAATGCACCGTCACGCTGCCGCTGCCGGGCGAAGGTGACGGCATGGTGCGGCGCGCCCTGCCCGGCTCGGCGGCGACGGCACGGCCCGGCGGCGGGCTGGAACTGGCGGTGCGTGCCCGCCCCTTCCGCCTGCGCCTGGCGACCGGCGAGACGCGCGCGGTGCAGGTGGTGACCGTGTTTCTGGTCAACAAGCGGCTGGAGCCGCCGTCGCGCTACCGCGATCTGGCCTATGCCTATCAGGTGCGGCTGGCGCTGGCGTGCGACGCGGGCTTCGTCGCGCAGGCCGACCTGTCGCGGATCGCGCGCGATGACTGGGACGATCAACTGGCGGACCTGCATTACCGGGATGCGGCGGCCTATGCGGCGGGCCTGGGGTGCGCCGCCGGACATGGCGTGGACGCCGACGGGCGGGTGCGGCGGGTGCATACCACGCACATGCCGCGCGCGGCGGTGGAGCGGACCGTGGCGGCGGCGGTGCCGGGGGTGACCTTCGGCATGGACCGGTTGGCGGAACTGGCGGCGGGTGACGGGGCGGCGTTGCGCGCGGCGCTGGCGCCGCTGGCGGCGGCCTATGGCGACTGGTCGGTGGCGCAGCGCGGGGCGATGGATGCCCCCGATATTGCGGGCGCGGCGCAGCGGCTTCGGACCGCCGAAACGTTGATCGCGGCGCAGGATGTGGCGCGCGGGCGGATCGCGGCGGGCATCGCCCTGCTGGCCGGGGATGCACGGGCGCGGACCGCCTTTGCCATCGCCAATCGTGCAGTGGCCGATGCGGCACGAGCGCGGCGGCCGGGGGACGGCGCGCCCGCGTGGCGGCCATTCCAGCTGGCCTTCATCCTGCTCAATCTGGCGGGGATGGCGGACCGGCGGCATCCGGATCGCGACGCCGCCGATCTGTTGTTCTTTCCCACCGGCGGCGGCAAGACCGAGGCCTATCTGGGACTGGCCGCCTTCACCATCGCGTTGCGGCGGCTGGGGGCGAGCGGCGTGCTGGGCGCGGGCGTGGCGGTGATCATGCGCTATACGCTCAGGCTGTTGACGCTGGACCAGCTGGGGCGTGCGGCCGGGCTGGTCTGTGCGCTGGAGCTGCTGCGCGAGGGGCCGGATTACCGCGACGGGGATGGCCGGCGGATGCTGGGCGACTGGCCGATCGAGATCGGCCTGTGGGTCGGCTCCGACGCCAGTCCCAACCGGCTGGGTCGCAAGGGCGACAAGAGCGAGGGGACCGCAGTCAAGCGGGTGCGCGCCTATAGCAGCGGGCGCGATGCGCGCGCGCCGGCACCGATCAAGGCGTGCCCGTGGTGCGGCACCGCCTTTACCCCGCAAAGCTTTCGCTGCGTGCCGAATGCCGACGCGCCGACCAATCTGGAGCTGCGCTGCGTCAACATGGCGTGCCCGTTCACCGGCGACCGTGCGCTGCCGGTGGTGAGCGTGGACGAGGCGATCTATCGCCGTCTGCCCGCCTTCCTGATCGCCACGGTGGACAAGTTCGCGGCGCTGCCGTGGAGCGGTCAGGCGGGTGCGTTCTTCGGCCATGTCGACCGGGCGGACGATAGCGGCTTCTTCGGGGCGGCCGAGCCGGGATGCGGCCGGGCGCTGGACGGCGGGCACCGGCTGGACCCGCCCGACCTGGTGATCCAGGACGAATTGCACCTGATCTCCGGCCCGCTGGGCACGGTGGCGGGGCTGTACGAGGCAGCGATCGACCGGCTGGCGACGCGGATGGTGGAGGGCGTGCGGGTGCGGCCCAAGATCGTCGCCTCCACCGCGACGGTCCGGCGCGCGCGCGACCAGATTGCCGCGCTGTTCGACCGGGGGGACACGCATATCTTTCCGCCGCCCGGACTCGATCGGCGCGACAGTTTCTTTGCGGTGACGCGGGGCGAGAGCGCGGACGATCCCGCGCGCTGGTATGTCGGGATCGCCGCGGCGGGGCGCGGGCCCAAGCTGGTGTTCCTGCAGGCGCTGGTCACGCTGCTCGGCGGGGCGCAGGGGCTGGCGGATGCTGGTGGCGAGGCGGATGCGTATCTGACCGCCCTTTGTTATTTCAACGCCTTGCGCGAACTGGGCGGCGCGCGGCGGATCGTCGAGGACGAGGTGGCAGCACGCGCGGCGCATTACGGCGCGCAGCGGCGGCGGCTGGAGCCGGCCGACCGGCCGTTCGGGGACCGGCTGCTCGGCGAGCCGGTGGAGCTGACCTCGCGCGTGTCGACCGATCAGGTGGCGGCGGCCAAGCGGCGGCTGGAGGCAGGGTTCGGCGATGACGGGGAGCGGCCCGTTGACGTCGCGCTGGCCACCAACATGATCTCGGTCGGGCTCGATATCGACCGGCTGGGGCTGATGCTGGTGCAGGGACAGCCCAAGACCGCGGCGGAATATATCCAGGCGACGAGCCGGGTCGGGCGCAATCCGGCGCGGCCCGGTCTGGTGGTGGTGGTGCTGAACGTCCACCGGCCACGCGACCGGATGCATTTCGAGCAGTTCGGGCATTTCCACGACACCTTTTACCGCGCGGTGGAGGCGACGAGCGTGACGCCGTGGTCCGCGCGCGCGCTGGACCGGTCGCTGGCGGCGGTGGTGGTGGCGATAGCGCGGCACCTCGACCCCGCGCTGACACCCTCGGGCGCCGTCGATGCGCTGGCCAACGCAGCCGATACGCGGGCGGCGGTGGTGCGGCATCTGGTGGACCGGGCGCCGGATGACATTGCGGGGGGCAAGGACCGGCTGGCGGCGGCGATCGAGGGGTTGCTGGACGACTGGGTGACGGTGGCGGCGGCGCAGACCGCGGCGGGCGGGCGCTTCAGCTACGAGGATCGGCCGCAGCGGCTGCTCCACCCGCCGCTCGACCCGGTGCTGGACAATCTGGAGCCGGCACATCGGCGCTTCCAGGCGGGGTGGAGCATGCGCGACGTGGAGCCCGGCGTGCTGATCCGGCCGCGGGGGCCGGATGGCGAGCGGGTATCGGGTGCAGGAGATATGGCATGAGCGCCAAGCGCGTGACGCTGCGGCAATCGCAACTGGTGCTCGGCTTCGGGCCCGGCGCGATGGTGGACCTGCCCACCCGCTCGGTCATCGTCGGCGGGCTGGACCTGTGGCACATGCGCGAGCGGGGAAGCTGGCGCGCCGTGCACGAGCCGCGGGCGGTGGCGGTGCTGGAGGCGCTGCTGCGCGCCAACGGGCGGTTGGCCGAGGGGGTGCGGCTGAGCCTGCGCACGCCACCGGTCGATGACGAGGGACGCACCGGTGCGGGCGAGCCGCCGGGGGTGGAGGCGCGGATCTTTCCGGCCTGGTTCGTCGCGCGCGATGCGGAGGAGGCCGGCGACGTGCACCGCCGGCGGCTGGTGCGCTGGCGCGACCTGAACCCGCGCGGGCGGGCCGACCTGATCGACGATGACGGGCGGCGCGTGGGGGTGACCCCGATCCGCTTCGTCGCGGGATGCCGGAAAGGGCATTTGCAGGACATCGACTGGAGCTATGCCGTGCATGTCGGGATGCCGGGCGAACGCTGCGTCCAGCCGCTATGGCTGGAGGAGCGCGGCACCTCGGGCGATCCCGCCTCGACGCGGATTGTGTGCGGATGCGGTGCCGCACTCTCGCTGCGCGATGCGCAGGCGGACGGACGTTTCGGCAAGTGCCGCGGGCGGCGCCCCTGGCTGCGCACGGACGAGCCGGGGGAATGCGACGAACATCTCCGCTTCCTGACGCGGACCGCGACCAACGCCTATTTCCCGCAGGTGCTGACCATCATCTCGCTGCCCGCCGCGGAGGACGAGCTGACCCGGCTGGTCGAGGCGCATATGGATGCGATCGACTGGGTGACGATGCCGGCCGAAATGGCGATGGCGCGGCGCGCCAACCCGGCCTTGCGCGCCGCGCTGGCGGGATGGAGCGATGCGGAAATCGTCGCACGCGTCGCACAACTCCGCGCGCGGGGACACCAGAATCTGGAAAAGGCGCCCAAGGTGGCGGAGTTCGACCTGCTGGCCAGCGGCGCGGGCGAAATCGGCTCGGACACGCCCGATGCCCGGCTGCACGCGCGCACGCTGACCCGCGATCAGTGGGACGGGGAGCGGCCACGGCTGGGCCCGATCGCGTCGGCGGTGGCGGTGCACCGGCTGCGCGAGGTGGCGTGCCTGTACGGCTTTACCCGGTTCGAGGCGGCGCCGACCGCGATCGATGGCGATCTGGAGGAACTGTATCTGGCGGTGGAGGGCGCCGCGCTGGCGACCGAGCTGGAATGGCTGCCCGCGGTGGAGCAACTGGGCGAAGGCATCTTCCTTCGCTTCGATCCGCACGCCATCCGGGCCTGGCTGGCGCGGCCGGCGGTGGCCGCCCGCGGCGACATGCTGCTGCGCGGACATGACCGGTGGCGGGCGAACCAGGCTTACGGCGACAAGCTGCGCTTTCCCACCCTCGCCTATTACGCGATGCACGGCTTTTCCCACGCGCTGATGAACGAGATCGCGCTGGATTGCGGATATCCGGCAACCGCGCTGAAGGAGCGGCTGTACGCGATCGTCGACGACGACGGGGAGCGGTTCGGGCTGCTGCTCTACACCGCGACGACGGGCGCGCAGGGCACGCTGGGCGGGCTGACCGCGGTGCTGCCCCGGCTGGGTGCGATCGTCGAGCGGGCGCTGGACCGGCTGGCCCTGTGCAGCGGCGACCCGATCTGCGCCGAGCATGATCCGGACGCACATGGCGACGAACGCGCGCTGAGCGGCGCGGCCTGCCATAGCTGCCTGCTGGTGGCCGAGACGAGTTGCGAGGCGCGCAACCTGTATCTCGACCGGGCGCTGACTGCGCCGACGGTGCTGACGGAGCGGGCGGCGTTGTTCGGGGGGTAGCCGCGGAATTATTCCGCCAGCTTTTCTGACCCGATGTCCATGGCGGTAACGCGATACCTCACCGCCCATGGCCATTAGGAACATGCCTTAGGGCGCAACTAGTACCCGGCAACATGCCATAAGGGGCGTTTAGATAGATGTTGACGGAGTGCCGTTGGCGAGCTCTAGTAGCGCATGCTCTCGCCCTTCCACACCATATCCACTCGGCGCTATCGTCGCGGCTACTTGCGGGCTGCTACATTCGCACGCTTGTTGCAGTGGTGGCAGAAGATCATTCCCCGGCTGGAAAGTTGGTCTTTTGCATGGCGTGCGCAATATGAGAGCAAGTCCAACGCCTATGCGGCGGGAGGTCGGGCTGCACGCGCCCCAGAGATCTTAAGCGCTTCCGCGCAGCTGCGCGGATTGCCCCATGCCATATGGAGCGAATGCCGCTCCCCCGCATCAGCGGGGATCATTACAGACAGAACCACATATATCGGACGCGCCACCGCATAATAAATGCGTCCATATGCGTTCAATTAGCAGCTTGATCTTTAATGCGAAGATCGGCCATCTTTCGATCGGGGAGAAGATCATGATCAGATGGCGCGATGTGGATAACGATGTCTATTGTGGATCATTGTTCTCTGCGTTTGCGTCTTTGTCGCGTGGTGAAGCCTGGAGCTTCCCTGCCCTGCGCCCGCATCAGCGTGAGCCTTGGCATGCCTTTACCGTGCAGGTGGCCGCACTCGCGCTGATCCGGGCGGGGATCGATGCGCTGCCCGAGAGCGAGGATGCCTGGCGCGATCTGCTGATCGGGTTGACGCCGGACTTTCCCGATGGCGAGGCCTGGGCGCTGGTGGTGGAGGACTGGTCCAAGCCGGCACTGTTGCAGCCGCCGGTCGTCGCGGGCGGCAATCGCGCGGATTACAAGAGCCGGCTGGCGACGCCCGATGCGCTCGACATGCTGGTCACCGCCAAGAACCACGACCTGAAGCAATCGCGCATGGCGGGGGCGAGCGAGGAGGAATGGCTGTTCGCGCTCGTCACCTTGCAGACGACCGAGGGGTTTCTGGGCGCCGGCAATTACGGCGTGTCGCGGATGAACGGTGGCTTTGCCAGCCGGATGAGCCTGGGCGTGCGGCCGGCTGCGGGCGGTGCGGAGGCGGCGTTCCGGCGTGACGTGCAGAGACTGGTGGCGGATGCGCGGGCGCGGCCGGATCGGCGCGGCGGCATTCCGCTGTTGTGGACCGTGCCGTGGGACGGCACCGTGTCGCTGGCGTTCGGTGATCTGGACGAGCTCTACGTCGAGGTGTGTCGGCGGGTTCGGCTGCACCGTCGCGAAGCTGGCGGCATCGAGGCGCTGGCGGCGGGGTCGAAATGCGCACGGGTCGCGGCGGCCGAGTTGAAGGGCAAGACCGGCGATCCCTGGGCGCCGATGAAGGCGGATGGATCGTCCAGCCATACCCCGACGGGTGCGGGCTTCGGCTATCGCCAGATGGCGCAACTGCTGGATACGGGCAGGATCACCCTGCCCTTGCTTGCCGCGCCGCATGACGGTGACGATCGCACCGACCTGTCGATCGTCGCGGCCGCGCTGGTTCGTGGTCAGGGTAAGACCGAGGGGCTGCATCGCCGCGCGGTGCGAACGAGCCGGATGGAGGATATCGACGCCTGGGAACAGGCGCCGCTCGACCGGATCGGTCATGTCGCGGGCAAGCGTGCCGACGAGGCGGGCGAGGCCGGGCGGCGGCTGCGCCGGGCGCTGATCTCCTTGGTACAGGGTGGGCCCGAACAGGCGCGGCTGGACGACGATGCCGCCAAGAAGAAGACGGAGCGCTGGCTCGACCAGTTCAACCGGATGGTCGACCATGATTTCTTCGACGCGGATTTCTGGTCGGAAGCGGCGAGTGACGACGGCAATCACCGGCTGAAATGGCGCGGGCGCCTGCGCGCGATGGCGGGCGAGGTGTTCGAGATCGCCGCTGCTGCGGCACCGCGCACCGAGATGCGCCGGGTGCGGGCCAAGGCGCGGGGTCGCGCCGTGCTGGACGGGCAAATGGGCAAGTGGATGAAGGAGGCCGAACATGGCGAGTGAAGCAGCCGCTGCACCGGCAGAGGCGTCCGCCAAGAAGGAGCCCGACTGGATGCAGTCGATCGCCGGGCAGATCCGCTTTCTGTCGACGGGCGACCGGGCGGGATTGCGGCGGATGGACCTGACCCGCTCGCACGCCGCCGACGGGACGGTGATAAAGCTGCTGATGCGGGCCAAGGTGCCGCAACAGGCGCAAGACACCGGCTTCGACCGGTGGCGCCTGGTGACCCATGTTGCCGCCATTCTTTCCGGCACCGGTGCGACGCAGGCGCATGCGGAGGGTCGGCGGCTGGGCTCCGCGCTGCGCGAGGCGGATTATTCCGAAAACCGGCTGCTGCGCCTGCTGGCGGTGCGCGGCGAGGCACTGGACGATCAGGTGCGGCGGGTGGCCCGCGTGCTGGCGCAAAAGGGCAAGCATCCGATCAACCTTTGGACGCTCTATCATCTGGTCGGCAGCGATGCCGCCAAGGCGGAGGCCGCGCGCATCCGCATCGCACAGGATTATTATGCCGCCGCCGCGCGGTCCGAGGAGGGGACTTCGAGTGACGCCTGAGACGACCGAAACCAAGATGCTGCCGAAGTTCATCCAGATCCACTTCCTGGCGGCATGGCCGGGCGCGCTGCTCAATCGCGACGATGCGGGGCTGGCCAAGCGCCTGCCGTTCGGGACCGCGACGCGCACCCGCATTTCCTCGCAATGCCTGAAACGGCATTGGCGGATGGCGGACGACCGGCATGCGCTGCACGAACTCGCCCGGCGCCATGGGGTGGAGGGCGTGCGCACCAAGCGGGCGATCGAGCGCGAGGTGACGGGGCCTTTGCGTGACAGGTCGTTCACCAAAGAAGCGGTGGATGCGGTCGAGCTCGCTTTTCTGACCAAATTTTACGGCAAGAATGCCAAGGACCCGCAGCAGCGCCAGGCGCTGCTGTTCGGCCGGCCCGAACTGGCATGGATGCGCGAACAGGCGGAGCGCATCCTGTCGGAGAACCCCGACGCCGCCGCGGCGAAGAGCGCGGCCGAGGTGTGGATAAAGGAGGAGAAGGCCAATCTGAACCAGTTGCGCGACCAGAATGTGCTGGCCGCTTCGCTGGAGGCGGCGCTGTTCGGGCGGATGGTGACGAGCGACACGCGCGCCAATCGCGATGCGGCGATCCATGTCGCGCATGCCTTTACCGTCCATCCGGAACAGGCGGAGCTGGATTATTTCACGGTGGTGGACGATCTCAGCCGCCGCGACCAGGGCGACGATGCCGGTGCGGCCGGCGTGTTCGACACCGAGCTGACCTCGGGACTCTATTATGGCTATGTCGTGGTGGATGTGCCGCTGCTGGTGTCGAACCTGACCGGATGTGTGCGCGGCGACTGGGCGGGCGATCACGACCGGGCGCTGGCCGCGCAGGTGGTGGAACATCTGGTGCATCTGGTCGCCGAGGTGTCGCCGGGGGCCAAGAAGGGGTCGACCGCGCCGTACAGCCGCGCCGAACTGGTGCTGGTGGAGGCCGGCGACCGCCAGCCGCGCACGCTGGCCAATGCGTTTCGCGATGCGGTGGCGCTGGACGATCGCGATACGAACCATTCGCTGGGCCATCGCACCGCGGGCAAGCTCGCCGGCTATCTGGGCCAGATGGACCGGATGTACGAAACCGGCGAGGCGCGGCGTCATGCCGCCATCGACGATCTGGCGCTGGGGAAGGATATACCCAATGGCAGCATCCGCGAACTGGCGACCTGGGCCGGCGGGCTCGTCCGCGATGCGGCGATCTGATGCGGCACCTCCTCCTTGATCTCGACGCGCCGTTGATGAGCTTCGGGGGCGATCTGGTCGATGCCTACGGCGTGGTGCGGGACTTTCCGGCCAAGTCGATGCTGGCCGGGCTGCTCGCCAATGCGCTGGGCTGGGAGCGTCATGATGCGGACGCGCATGCCGCACTCCAGGCGCGGATCGTGATGGGATCGGCGCGTGTCGGCGAGGGGCAGCGCCAGCGCGAGTTCCAGACCGCGCAACTGGGTGCGAACGATCGCGGCTGGACGACGCGCGGCCGGGTGGAGGGGCGTGCGGGCGGCGCGGAGACGTACCGGTCGCCGCATATCCGCTACCGCGACATGGATGCGGATGCGCGCGTGCTTATCGCCTTCCGGCTGAACCCGGCGGAGGTGGCGCCGGACCTGGATACGCTGGCTGCGGCGCTGGTGCGGCCGGAGCGGCCGCTGTTCATCGGGCGCAAGCCGTTCGTGCCATCGCGACCGCTGTGTTGCGGGATCACCGAGGCGGAGACGATCCCGGCGGCGCTGGTGGCCGGGCTGGCGATGCTGGATGCCCCCCCACCCCGCCGCGATACCCTGCGTGCGCAGTGGCCGGTCGGGGAAGCGCCCGACGCGGCGCTGGTTTCGGGCGCGCAGGAAGAGGAACTGACCGACGAGCGGCACTGGCCGTCGGGCGTCCATGCCGGCCTGCGCCGGGTGATGCAGGGGCGGCTGCACTGGCCGGAGGCGACGGCGTGACGCTGCACCTCGTTCGCATGCCGCTCGACCTGCATGCGCTCGCCAGCTTTGCCGCGGCGCATGGCATCGACGACGATGATGGCGGCTATGCCCTGCACCGGGCGCTGCGCGATCGCTTTGGTACGGCCGGGCCGCAACCGTTCCGCTTTCTGCCGGATCATCGATCGGGGCCGCATCTGCTGGGCTACACCGCCGACCGCCCGGCGCTGGACGACGCCGGTGCGCTGCCCGTCGCCGACGATCTGCTCGCCCGCGTGTTCGACGGGTCGTGGCAGGCGCAGGCCATGCCAGAGGCGTGGCGCGAGGGTGCGCGCTATGGCTTCGAGGTGCGGGTGCGGCCCGTGGTCCGCTTCGGCAAGAGCATCCGCGCGGCACGCTCCGAACGCGCAGGCGCCTGGCAGCGCAATGCCGGCGAGATCGACGCGTATGTCGCGGCAGGCGAGCGCGTCGTTGCCGCCGGCGGCGATGCCCGGGAGGTCGACCGCGAGGCGGTGTATATCGACTGGCTGGCGCGCCGGCTGGAGGGCGTGGCGACGCTCGACATGGCCGGGCTGCGCCAGTTCCGTCGGTCGCGCACCCGTCGCAGCACGCACCGCCCCGGCGGCGCACGGACCCGCGCGGTGGAGGGACCGGATGCGGTGATGGCGGGCACGCTGACCGTCGCCGACCGCCATGCCTTTGCGCAGATGCTGGCCCGTGGCATCGGGCGGCATGCGGCGTTCGGCTATGGCATGCTGCTCCTCTCGGCGCCGGGCCGGGCGGGCTAGATGCTATCCGGCCGCCTGGGTCTGGAGCGGGCGCGCATCCCGCATGCCGACCGCCAGGGGCTGGTGTGGCTGGACCGCGGGCGGCTGGAGGTGGAGAATGGCTGCCTGCGCTTCGTGACCGCGGGCGGCGGCGATCTGGTCGCGGGGGATTACCAGATCCCCTATCATGCCATTTCGATCGTGTTGCTGGGGCCGGGCTCCAGCGTGACGCATGATGCGCTCCGGCTGCTGGCGCGGCATGGCTGTGCGCTGGCGGCGATCGGGGACGGGGCGGTACGCTTCTACACCGCGCCGCCGCTAATGCCCGACAGTTCGGCGCTCGCCCGCGCGCAGGTACGCCGCTGGGCCGATCCGAAGCTGCGCATGGAAACCGCGCGTGCCATGTATGCGATGCGCTTCGGCGAGATCGTGCGGACGCGCGACATCACGGTGCTGCGCGGTCAGGAAGGTGCGCGGATCAAGCGCGCCTATGTTCTCGCCGCCGAACGCCACGGCATCCCCTGGCACGGCCGCCGCTACGACCGGGAGAACCCGGAAGCGGGCGATCTGGCGAACCAGGCGATCAACCATGCCGGATCGGCGATGACCGCGGCGGCGGCGGTGGCGGTGGCGGCGACCGGAGCGATCCCGCAATTGGGCTTCGTGCACGAGGATTCAGGGCAGAGCTTCGTACTGGATATCGCCGACCTGTACCGGCACGACGTGCTGCTCGACATCGCGTTCGGCGCGGTGCGGGAGGCGCGCGCCCGCGGGGCCGCACCGATCGAGCGACTGGTGCGCAAGCGCGCCGCGCTGCTCTTTCGCCAGCGCGCGCTGATCCCCGGCATGATCGACCGGATCAAGACGCTGCTGATGCCGGGCGGCGTGCCGGCCGAGGCTGCACCGCCGGACGCCGGCGACGGCGGAGCGGTGACGCTGGACCGGGAGGCGGGGTGATGCCGCTGACCGTGATCATCACCCGCGACGTGGAGGATCGCTATCGTGGCTTCCTGGGCTCGGCGATGCTCGAACTGGCGCCCGGCGTCTACGCGCAACCGCGGATGAGCGCGGGCGTGCGCGGGCGCATCTGGACCGTGGTGGAGGAATGGCACGGCCGCCTGCGCCGCGGCAGCATCGTGATGTGCTGGGCCGAAGCGGGTGCGGCAGGCGGCCTGGGCCTGGCAACGCTGGGCGAGCCGCCGAAGGACGTCGTGGCGCATGACGGCATCCTGCTGGTACGCCGGGCACTACCCTCGCGCGGAGTAATTGTGGGGGAGGGCTGAGCGCGGTTTCTTTGACATTGTGAACGAAAACAGCGATCTGACTGGCAGAGGCTCCCCCGCACCCGCGGGGATCGACCCTGAACGAAGCGGCTGCGGAAGCCGATCAAGGCGGCTCCCCCGCACCCGCGGGGATCGACCCTGTGGGGCGGGATCGCGGCGGCGGTGGAGCGCGGCTCCCCCGCACCCGCGGGGATCGACCCGTCCGTCATGGAAGCGGACCGCGATCGGCGGCGGCTCCCCCGCACCCGCGGGGATCGACCCCTCCCCGAGGGAACCGTCCTCCGGGTGCGCGGGGCTCCCCCGCACCCGCGGGGATCGACCCCTCCGGGGACCAAAATTGGAACCCGCCGATCTGGCTCCCCCGCACCCGCGGGGATCGACCCCAGGTGAGCATGGACGTTCCCGCCCGGTTGCCGGCTCCCCCGCACCCGCGGGGATCGACCCGGAGATAGGACCATGACCGCAACCGCCCCCGCGGCTCCCCCGCACCCGCGGGGATCGACCCACGATTCCGGGGTTCTCATTGACGAGGGTGACGGCTCCCCCGCACCCGCGGGGATCGACCCTCCGCATCCAGGGCATCGAGCAGGATTTGCGTGGCTCCCCCGCACCCGCGGGGATCGACCCGCGTCTTTCAGCGTATATGCCCACGCCTTGACGGCTCCCCCGCACCCGCGGGGATCGACCCTCGAATGCCATAGCATCATTCGGCAAATTATCGGCTCCCCCGCACCCGCGGGGATCGACCCGCCTTTGCGGCGGGTTCGATGGCGCTGACCAAGGCTCCCCCGCACCCGCGGGGATCGACCCTCGAAGCGCGCTGCGGGAGGGAGGCGATCGAGGGCTCCCCCGCACCCGCGGGGATCGACCCTCCTGCGCCCTAGTAACCCTGCGAACTCCGCGGGCTCCCCCGCACCCGCGGGGATCGACCCTCGACCTCGAACATGCGACGGTGAGGCAGCTTGGCTCCCCCGCACCCGCGGGGATCGACCCAACGTTGACGAGCCCAAGGCATGGGGGAACGTGGCTCCCCCGCACCCGCGGGGATCGACCCAACGTAAGAGGTACGAACGCGTGCGCCATCCTGGCTCCCCCGCACCCGCGGGGATCGACCCCCGACCGACCCCAAAGCGCGCTTCGGCATTGCGGCTCCCCCGCACCCGCGGGGATCGACCCGTCGTTGTAAGCCTTCTGAAAAATCGACACGGGGCTCCCCCGCACCCGCGGGGATCGACCCCACTGATGAAACTGGACTCAAAGAAATTCTGGGGCTCCCCCGCACCCGCGGGGATCGACCGCGATTTCCAACTCGTGGATCATCTACGGCAAGGGCTCCCCCGCACCCGCGGGGATCGACCCTCATCCTGCGCCACGATGCCGCGCTGATGCCGGGCTCCCCCGCACCCGCGGGGATCGACCCCGAGGATTTGACGGCCCTTGGTGGTGCAGCCGGGCTCCCCCGCACCCGCGGGGATCGACCCTTCGTTCCTGTTAGGGTGAGCCATGGCTGAGAGGCTCCCCCGCACCCGCGGGGATCGACCCCGGGACAAGCCTTTTGCCGCCGCCGACGAGCCGGCTCCCCCGCACCCGCGGGGATCGACCCGGGTCCTCACCGAACGCCAGCAGGACGCCGCAGGCTCCCCCGCACCCGCGGGGATCGACCCCTGGGCGACGGCTTCACGGTCCAGACCAACGCGGCTCCCCCGCACCCGCGGGGATCGACCCGTGTCGGGCCAAGAACGCGTGCATGTCTTCAAGGCTCCCCCGCACCCGCGGGGATCGACCCACGATCCTGAGACCGGCGAGGCGAAGCCGGTCGGCTCCCCCGCACCCGCGGGGATCGACCTTGCCCTAATGCATCGTCATCGCGGATGACACGGGCTCCCCCGCACCCGCGGGGATCGACCCTCATGTCCGCCGGGCATAGGCTGGCATCACTGGGCTCCCCCGCACCCGCGGGGATCGACCCTGGCGGCGCAACTGCCCGGTCGCGAGGTTGAGGGCTCCCCCGCACCCGCGGGGATCGACCCCTTCCGCAAGGAGCTGACGCCGCGCCTCCAGGGGCTCCCCCGCACCCGCGGGGATCGACCCTCGTATGTCGGCGTCATCGGCGAAGTCACGCTGGCTCCCCCGCACCCGCGGGGATCGACCCAGCCCCACATTGCGAACAGGGCGCCCCTTGGCGGCTCCCCCGCACCCGCGGGGATCGACCCCGAGACGAACACCTTGGCGACGGCGGCAAATAGGCTCCCCCGCACCCGCGGGGATCGACCCCACATCTCACCCTTCACCGGGGCGCCCTGGCCGGCTCCCCCGCACCCGCGGGGATCGACCCCCAACGCGCCGACCGCGCCCGCGCAGCGCGCCGGCTCCCCCGCACCCGCGGGGATCGACCCCGGTTCCATGCCGTGAGGCAATGCGCGATTTAGGCTCCCCCGCACCCGCGGGGATCGACCCTCATATGCGGTCTGCCAACCATTCGGGCGGCGGGCTCCCCCGCACCCGCGGGGATCGACCCAAGAGGTGAGCGATCTGATCGACCAGATTGTCGGCTCCCCCGCACCCGCGGGGATCGACCCGGGCTGGGTCCGGTAATGGGTGACGGCAAGACGGCTCCCCCGCACCCGCGGGGATCGACCCCGCCGATTACCTTAAAGCCAATGTGCCGAATCGGCTCCCCCGCACCCGCGGGGATCGACCCGACGCCTTACGGGGCATCACACAGTCCATCGAGGCTCCCCCGCACCCGCGGGGATCGACCCCGGTGGCGAGCCGATACAACGGCCCGGCGTTCGGCTCCCCCGCACCCGCGGGGATCGACCCCTGGAGGATCCGCGCGATGAGATTGAGCGGCGGGCTCCCCCGCACCCGCGGGGATCGACCCGGCGTCTGGATGCCAAGCGCCAAGCAGCGGGCGGCTCCCCCGCACCCGCGGGGATCGACCCTTGATCTGCCAATCCCTGAGCGCCGGCTGCAAGGCTCCCCCGCACCCGCGGGGATCGACCCCTTTGCGTTGCGATGCTCGACCGGCTCGATGAGGCTCCCCCGCACCCGCGGGGATCGACCCAGGCACTGCGCTGGTCTATACTGTGTCCAAGCGGCTCCCCCGCACCCGCGGGGATCGACCCCGGGCCAAGACCATGGCCGAAATCAACAGCTCGGCTCCCCCGCACCCGCGGGGATCGACCCTCGCGCTGAACCTTCGCGAGGTTTTGCCCCTCGGCTCCCCCGCACCCGCGGGGATCGACCCGCTCTCCGGCGCCTCGCGCACCAAGCCGCCGAGGCTCCCCCGCACCCGCGGGGATCGACCCGACAGGCATTTTGTCCGTCAGCTTCGTGAAGGGGCTCCCCCGCACCCGCGGGGATCGACCCGCTTCCATGGGGATGTGGAAGGGCTTGCCGGCGGCTCCCCCGCACCCGCGGGGATCGACCCCGCGGGGGGCGCTCCGGCTCACCCGTGTTCACGGCTCCCCCGCACCCGCGGGGATCGACCCGTCACAGTCCGTGCTTGGCGGGTCACAGACGGGGCTCCCCCGCACCCGCGGGGATCGACCCGAAGCGGAGATCGTGCTGGAAGGCGACGGCACGGCTCCCCCGCACCCGCGGGGATCGACCCTGCCATTTCGGCATTTTGCCTCTTGTGGGAAAGGCTCCCCCGCACCCGCGGGGATCGACCCATTATCACGACGTTCAATGCATCGACCGACATGGCTCCCCCGCACCCGCGGGGATCGACCCCTTCGGTCTCAGGAAGGAGGACGAAGCATGATGGCTCCCCCGCACCCGCGGGGATCGACCCTCACTAGCCCCAGCCAAGAGACGATCGCACCGGCTTCCCCGCACCCCTGGGCGTTGAGGCACAACAGTTTTGAACCCACACCTCCAAATCCATACGCCACTTACGGATAGCTCCCCGCCCCACCCGCTGCTACAACAGCAATCGTCACCGCTATCGCCCCCAAGCCACGACGCCCGCATCCATCCGCCACCCGATCCCCACCACCTTTTGCCGCGGCTCCTTCACCCAACAACCCGAGAATGGTCATGTCAGCGATCCAGCGTCTTCTTTCGATCATGGTTCGGCTGCGTGATCCGGAGGCGGGGTGCGAGTGGGACAAGGTGCAGACGTTTGCGAGCATCGCGCCGTACACCATCGAGGAGGCGCATGAGGTGGCCGATGCGATCGGGCGCGGGGACATGGACGAGTTGAGGGAGGAGCTCGGCGACCTGTTGCTGCAGGTCGTGTTCCATGCCCAAATCGCCAAGGATATCGGGGCCTTCGACTTCGACGACGTGGTCGCCGCGATCAGCGACAAGATGGAGCGGCGCCACCCGCACATCTTCGGCGATGTCGCAGAGGGTGGCCATCACCTGTGGGAACAGATCAAGGCCGAGGAACGCAAAGCCAAGGCGGCGCAGGGCACGCTGGACGGCGTCGCGCTGGGCCTGCCCGCCCTGATGCGCGCGGAAAAGCTGCAGAAGCGGGCGGCGCGCGTCGGCTTCGACTGGCCCGATGCGGCGGGTCCGCGCGCCAAGATCGATGAGGAGTTGCAGGAGATCGCCGACGCCTCCCCCGATACGCTGGAGGAAGAAGTCGGCGACCTATTGTTTGCGGTGACGAACTGGGCACGCCACCTGAACGTCGATGCCGAAGCGGCGCTGCGCGGCGCCAACGCCAAGTTCGAACGACGCTTCCGTGCGATGGAGAGCGAAGCCGGGGAGAGCTTTGTCGCGCTGGATCTGGAGGGCAAGGAAGCGCTGTGGCAGGCGGTCAAGCGTCGCGGCGGGTGAACCGATCATAATCGGCCGGGGACAGGCGCACGTCGTAATCGGCGTGCATCCCCTCGACGCGGTGGTCGAGCACCTCGCCATGCGCATGCAGCCATGCCGCCCCCGCGCCGTCGCCGGCGTCGAGCGTGATCTGATATCGCCGGTGCCCCGCGGTCAGTGCCGCCGCCACCGTCTGGATCAGCGTATAGACGCCCTCGCCCGTCTGCGCCGAAATCGCCACCATGCGGTCCAACCGTTCCGCCTTGCCCAGCACCTCGGTACGCGCATCCTCGTCGAGCAGGTCGAGCTTGTTCCATGCCTCGAAGCGCGGCGTTTCGGGATCGACGCCGATCTCGTTCAACACAGCCTCGACATCGTCGCGCTGTGCCTCCGCATCGGGATGGGCGATGTCGCGGACATGGATCAGGATGTCGGCCGACACCACCTCTTCCAGCGTCGCCTTGAAGGCGGCGACGAGCTGGGTCGGCAGGTCGGACACGAAACCCACGGTGTCGGACAGGATCGCCTTGTCGATGCCCGGTAGCTGGATCTGGCGCAGGGTCGGATCCAGCGTTGCGAACAACAGGTCCTCCGCCATGACGCCGGCGCCGGTCAACCGGTTGAACAGCGTCGACTTTCCGGCATTGGTATAACCGACCAGCGCGATCACCGGCCACGGCGCGCGCTGACGGCGATCACGGTGAAGGCCGCGGGTGCGGCTGACCTGTTCCAGTTCCTTGCGAAGCCGGGCCATGCGGTCGCGGATCAAGCGCCGGTCGGCCTCGATCTGCGTTTCACCCGGACCACCGAGAAAGCCGAAGCCGCCCCGCTGACGCTCAAGGTGGGTCCAGCTTCGCACCAGCCGGCCCGCCTGATAATCCAGATGCGCCAGTTCAACCTGCAACCGTCCTTCGGCGGTGGCCGCACGCTCACCGAAGATTTCGAGGATCAGGCCGGTGCGGTCGATTACCTTGGCCTCGAGCGCGGTTTCCAGATTGCGCTGCTGCACGGGGGTCAGGCTGGCGTCGAACACGACGAGCCCGGCCTCTTCCATGCGAACCGCCTGCGCGATCTGCTCGACCTGACCGCTGCCGATCAGCGTTGCGGGCTTTGCGGCGCGGACCCGGAAGGCCATGCGCTCGACCACGTCGAGACCGATGGCAAGCGCGAGCCCGGCCGTCTCGTCCAGCCGCGCGTCATTGTCGCGCACGGCATCGCCCTGGTCGGGCAGCACCACGATGGTGCGTGCCCCACGGGAAAATTCCCCGCGATCCCGATCAAATCCGGTGCTCAATCCTCGCTTGTTCCCGCTTGTTCTTCGGCGAGGTTCAAGGGCCGCGCCGGTTGGATGGTAGATACGGCATGCTTGTAGACGAGCTGCGCCATGCCCTCGCGCTGAAGCAGCATGCAGAACAGATCGAACCCTGCGATCTGGCCCTGGAGCATCACGCCGTTGATCAGGAACATCGTCACCTGATCTTCCGACTTCTTTACCGCGTTCAGGAAGATTTCCTGCAACAGCGGCTGCTTCTTCTGGCCTTCGCCCATGCCGTCGACGATCGCGGCGACATCCAGCGGACCGGACGGCATGATCGTGGAAATGGCATGCTTGTAGATCAGCTGCGACTGGCCATCACGGCGCAACAGTACCGAAAAATTGTCGAACCATGTCACGATGCCCTGAAGCTTCACGCCCTTGACAAGGAACATGGTCACCGGCGCCTTCGAGCGGCGCAATGCATTCAGAAACAGGTCCTGCAACGACCCTTGCTTGTCGGCCATGTAGGTCAAGCCTTTGTTCTTGGCGGGTCTGTGCCCGCATGAGCGCCGTTCCCCGGCGTCGGGATCGTCACCCGTGGATCGGGTGCCGGTGCCAATCTATGGATCGACACCGGCTTCGTCCAGTGCGGCCGCGGGATTACTCGTCGCGCTGGTCGGTGATCCCCAATAATTTCAACTTCCTGTGGAGGGCGGAGCGCTCCATGCCGATGAAGCTGGCGGTGCGCGAAATGTTGCCGGAGAAGCGGCGGATCTGGACGCGCAGATATTCGCGTTCGAAACTCTCCCGCGCCTCCCGCAGCGGCGATCCCATGATCGCGGTTGCCCCGCCCGCGCCCATGTCGCCGCCACCGCCCAGCACCTCGGCCGGCAGCAGATCGAGGTCGATCCGTCCGATCCGGTCGCCCGGCGCCAGAATGATCGTCCGCTCCACCACGTTGCGAAGCTGCCGGACATTGCCGGGCCAGTCATAGGATTGCAGCGCAACCATCGCATCGGATGCGATTTCCGGCGTCGGCACCCGGCGCTCGGCCGCATAATGCGCCATAAAATGGTGGACCAGCGCGGGGATATCCTCTCGCCGCTCCGACAAGGACGGCAGCGTCACCGGCACGACATTCAGCCGGTAGTAGAGATCCTCGCGGAAACGCCCCTCGGCGATTTCGTGCGTCAGGTCGCGGGCGGTGGCGGACACCACGCGCACATCGACCTTCACCACCCGCGTGCCGCCGACCCGCGTAAAGCTCTGGTCGGTCAGCACGCGCAGGATGCGCGCCTGCGTCGTGATCGGCATGTCGGCGATTTCGTCGAGGAACAGCGTGCCGCCATGCGCCTGTTCCAGAAGGCCGGTGCGGACAAGGTCGCCGCCCTCCTCCACCCCGAACAGCTCGTCCTCGACCCGCTCGGGCGTCATCCGCGCCGCGCTGACGATGACAAAGGGTGCCTGGACGCGGTTCGACCAGCCGTGGAGCAGGCGCGCGGCCACCTCCTTGCCGACCCCGGCGGGGCCCATGATCAGCACCCGGCTCCCGGTGGCGGCCACCCGCTTCAGGGTCGCGCGCACGCCGTTGATCGCGCTGGAGCTGCCGGTCAGATCGGTGTCGCGGCCTGCACTGGCGCGCAGCGAGGCGACCTCGCGACGCAGCCGCTCCGTCTCCGTCGCGCGCGCCACCATCAGCAACAGGCGCTCCGCCTCGAACGGCTTTTCAATGAAATCGACCGCGCCGCGGCGGATCGCGGCAACCGCGGTGTCGATATTGCCGTGGCCGGAAATCACGAGCACGGGAATGGAGCTGTCCCGCCGCTTGATCTCGTCAAGCAGTTCCAGTCCGTCGAGCCGCGATCCCTGTAACCAGACGTCGAGCAGGACGAGCGATGGGCGCCGCGCGGCGATCGCCTCAAGAGCGGAATCGCTGTCGGCGGCGCCGCGGGCATCATAGCCCTCGTCCTCCAGCACACCGGCGACCAGTTCGCGAATATCGAGTTCGTCGTCAACGACGAGGATGTCCAAGGCCATGGTTCAGGTCCGGCTGCGGGTGAGAGCGGTCAGCGGACCTTCGCCCGCCGGTTCGAGTTCGGTACCCCCCTGGTCGAGCGCGGCAAGGGCGCCCGCGTCGAAGGTCATGGTGACGATCGTGCCGCCGTCCGGATTGTCCGAAAAGGTCATCGTTCCAGCATGTTCCTCAATGATCTTGTTGACGATGGCGAGGCCGAGCCCGGTGCCGCGTGCACGCGTGGTCATATAGGGCTCGACGATGCGGTCGCGCTCGGCGGGCAGGCCGATGCCGGTGTCGGCGACGATGATCGTGACCGTCCGGCCGGGATCTTCGGCAAGCGTCATGGTCACGCTGTCGCCGGTAGACTCCGGCTTTGCTTCAATGGCTTCCACCGCGTTCTTGACGATGTTCGTCAACGCCTGGCCGATCTGGCGACGATCGCAGACCAGCATCGGCGCAGGATCTTCGTGGATCAGCTGGAAGCGGATGGAGGGGTGGGCGACCTCGTGCAGGAACAATGCCTGGCGCGCGGTATCGAGCAGCGGCTCCTCGCGGAAGACGGGCTTTGGCATGCGCGCGAAGGACGAGAATTCATCCACCATCCGCCGCAGGTCGCCGACCTGCCGGATGATCGTCTCGGTCAGGCGGCCAAAGGTCTGGTCGTCGGGCTCGACCGTCTTGCCATAGCGCCGTTGCAGACGCTCGGCGGCAAGCTGGATCGGGGTCAGCGGGTTCTTGATCTCGTGCGCGATACGCCGGGCGACGTCGGACCACGCCGCACGCCGCTGATCGAGCAGTTGCTGGGTGATGTCGTCAAAGGTCAGGATCGGGCCGTCATCGGTACGCGTGATGCGCACCGCCAGCGTGCGCATCTCGCCTTTGCGTGAAATCTGGACGATCGACTCGCGGCGGCCCTCGTCCATCGCGGCATCCAGTTCGGGCGCGATCGTCGCCACCGGCCGCCCGATCAGCCCGCCCCCATCGACGCCGAGCAACGCGTCCGCCGAGCTGTTCGCGATCCGGATCGTCCGGTCCCGGCCGGTCGCGACGATGCCGGCGGAAACGCCCGCCATCACCGCCTCGATCAGAGCACGGCGGTTATCGAGCTGCGCATTGGCGGTGACGAGTTCGGTATTCTGCTGCTCGAGCTGGCTCGTCATCTGGTTGAAGGCGTTGGCCAATGTGCCGACTTCGTCGCGGGTGCGCGGATCGGGCACGCGGGCGCTCATGTCGCCCCCTGCGACCCGGCGCGCCGCATCGACCAGTTCGCCGACGGGCCGGACCAGTCGATCGGCCACCGCCAAAGCGATCCAGACGGCGATGCCGACGATCAGCAAGGCGACCGCGAACAGCGCCAGATTGAACTTCAGTTGCAGGGACCGTGCCCGCCCTTGCAGCGCCTGATAATCCTTCACCACGTCTTCGGCGGCAAAATGCTGGTTGCTTAGGAACGCGGCGTTCACATGCGTCCCGACATATAGGAATATGTCGGGGCGATCGACAACCGGGGTCACCACCCACACCCGCTGCTCGTTGATGCCGACTTCCTGGCTGTTCTTGCGCCGGGCCTGCGCGATCATCTCCTCGGTCACCAGCGTGCGGAACGTCTCGTCCGAAGGCTGGTTGAAATAGTCGTAATAGCGAAAGCCGCTCTTGCGATCGTAGGAGAAGAGCACCGCTTCCTCCAGGTCGCGAAACACGGTCTGGCGGCTCAGATAATCGTGGAACCGCTCGCGATCCTGCTCGATCGTTGGCAGCTCGGCGCCGATATCCTTGGCCATCGCCGAGGAGGCATTGATCCACCGGGTGATGATCTGCTGCTGCGACTCGCGCACGATCGTCATCGCGTCGCCGAACGCCTTGCGCGCACGGTCGGACACCCAGAATTCGGCGGAGGACTGGAACATCACCGAGGCCGTGATGACCGTCAGCACGATCGGCACGCTGGCGGTCAGCGAGAAGATCGCGACGAGGCGTACGTGCAGGCGCCCGCCGCCACCCACCGCCGACCGGGCCGCGCGGCGCATCGCCACCCGCCGGCCGATCAGCATCATCAGGGCGATACCCGGTGCCAGGTTGAGCGCCAGCAGGCCGGCGATCACCGGCGGCGAGATCAGCCCGCGCGAGTCGTGGTGCTGCGCCAGGATGCGGTAGGTGACGATGCCGAACACGATTGCGACCAGAACCACCAGCAGTTCGACCACGGGCGTGACCGAGAAGCGGGAGCGCGGTAGCATTTCGTCATCGACAGGCGTCGCAGGCGCGATCATCGTTGCAAGCGTACAACGTCATCCGTGGCACGCAAGACACATAATGCAGGTTTAAGTGCCGCTCGCCGTACCATCCGTTCCGCGCACCGGGATGCCGAGCGTATCGAGCCGCTTGCGCAGCGTGTTCCGGTTGATTCCCATCGCCCGCGCCGCGCGCAACTGGTTATGGCCATGCCGGGCCAGCATCGCCTCGATCAGGGGGCGCTCCACCTCGCCGATCACGCGGTCGTACAACGTGCCGTCGTCCAATGCCTCAGGTCGCTCGCGCGCGATGCGATCGATCAGCTGGCGGATGGCGACGGCGAGATCGGGGTCGGCGACGGCGCTGGCCGCGCTGGCCTGCGGACGGCCGATCATCGCCCGGATGGCGTCGGCGTCGATCACCTCGTCGCGGGCGAGCACCGCCAGGCGACGCATGAGGTTTTCCAATTCGCGTACATTCCCGGGCCAGTCATGCGCGACCAGCAGGTCGACCGCGCTGGCATCGATCCGCCGGCGCGGCAGGCCCTGCGCGGCGGCCAGATCGAGGAAGTGACGCGCAAGCAGGGGCACGTCCTGCCGTCGCTCGCGCAAGGATGGCAGGGCGATGGGCACGACGTTCAGGCGGTAGAACAGGTCTTCGCGAAACTGCCCGGACTGTACCTGCTGCGCCAGCTCCCGATTGGTCGCGGCAAGGATGCGGACATCGGTGCGGATCGTCCGCGCGCCGCCGACCGTGGTGAACTCGCCGGATTGCAGCACGCGCAGCAGCCGGGTCTGCGCCTCCATCGGCATGTCGCCGATCTCGTCCAGGAACAGCGTGCCGCCCGCCGCCTGTTCGAATCGACCGGCATTGCGCTGCGCCGCTCCGGTAAAGGCGCCGCGTTCATGCCCGAACAGCTCCGCCTCGATCAGTTCGCGCGGGATCGCCGCCATGTTGATCGCGACGAAGGGCGCGGCGCGACGTGGACCCAGATCGTGGATCGCGCGCGCGACCAGTTCCTTGCCAGTCCCGGATTCGCCCGAAATCAGCACGGTCAGGTCGTTGGAGACGACGCGGGCGATCACCCGGTACACCGTCTGCATCGCCGCGGACCGCCCGATGAGGGGCAGCGCCTGCTCCTCCTCGCCCGGCCCGTCATCGGCAAAGACGCCGCCCCGCGCCAATGCGCCGGCCACCGCCTGCGTCAGCGCGTCCAGGTCGAACGGCTTGGGCAGATATTCGTACGCACCCACCTCGGCGGCGCGAACGGCGGTGGTCAGCGTATTCTGGGCAGACAGCACGATGATCGGCAGCGCAGGGTAGCGTTCGGCCACGGTGCGAATATGGTCGATGCCGTCGCCATCGGGCAGGACGACGTCGGTGACCAGTATGTCGGGAGCGCCGCCGGCCAGTGCACGATCCAGTTGCGCCAGCGTGGCGACGCTGGTGACGTCATGGCCGCAGCGGCGGAGCGCCTGCCCCACCACGGTGCGGATCGCCGCATCGTCGTCGACGACGAGGACGTGGCTCATACCCCGGCCCTTGGCAGCAACAGGCGAAGCACGGTCATCTCCGGCGATCCTTCCCGGGCATATTGAACGATACCCCCCATGTCGCGCATCAGCTTGTCGACGAGCGCAAGGCCGAGCCCCTGCCCCTCGCGCCGCCCGGACACGAAGGGATCGAACAGGTGATCGGCGATGTCCGCAGGCGCACCGGGACCGTTGTCGATCACGCAGATCTCGATCGGCAGCGGCAGGCGCGGACGACCGGGCGCGGCGCTGACGGCCATGCCATGGCGGTAGGCGGTGGTCAGCACGATGCGCGGATTGCGCGTGCCGTGAACCGCTTCGCGGGCGTTCTTCAACAGATTGATGACGATCTGGAGCAGCGCATCGCGATTGACGCTGGCCGGCGGCAGCGACGGGTCGTAGCGCTCCTCGACCATCACGCCGCGGGCAAAGCCGGCCAGCGCGACCCGGCGCGCATGGGCGAGCAGCGGATAGATATTCTCGGGGGCGCTCGGCAGCGGCCGGGTGTCGCTGAAATCCTGCATCCGGTCGATCAAAGCCGCGATCCGGTCGACCTCGGTGGTGATCAGCGTGGTCAGTTCGCCCGCACCGATCAGTTGCGCGGCACCGCGTATGCCCGACAAGGGGTTTTTGATCTCATGCGCCAGCATCGCCGCCGCCCCCACCGCCGCGCGAGCCCCGGCGGCACGGTCCGCCGAATGTCCCAGTCGCCGCGAGGTCGCCGAACTGTGCAGGGTGATCGCCCGCCACCCGGCATGGTCGGGCACCTGCGCCTCGACGAAATCGACGCGGATCTTGTGGCCCCGCGCCGTGGCGATCTCGGTGTCGTAGATCGCGAACCCATGGCCGTCCCGCGCGCTGCCCTCGCCGGGCGGCGGCAGGATCGCGTCCAGCGGTTGCCCGACCATCAGGCGCTCCGACAGGTTGAGCAATTGTTCGGCCAGCGCATTGGCATGCGCGATACGATCGTCGGGATCGATCACGATCACCGCCACCGGCAGCGCCGCGAACAGCGCGGCAAAGCCGGGGCGGCCGTGTCGCGAAGGGTCAGGCAGCGGCGGCAAGCTCGATCTGGGGCAGGTAGAAATCCGCCAGCATCGCCTTGACGGTGGCGGCGTTCGGCTCCTGGTTCACCTTGTTGCGGAACTCGGCCGATCCGTGCAGTCCGCGGGTGTACCAGCCGATATGCTTGCGCGCCATGTTGACGCCCGTCTCGGTGCCATAATGGTCGAGCATCGCGTCGTAATGTTCGGCAACCGCGCGATATTGCTCGTCCAGCGAAGGATCGGGCACCCGCGTTCCGCTGCGGAACCACTCCATCACCTGCCCCAGCAGCCAGGGCCGGCCATAGGCGCCGCGACCGATCATCACCCCGTCCGCGCCGGACTGGTCCAGTGCCGCCTGCGCATCCTCGATCGAGCAGATGTCGCCATTGGCCACGACCGGGATCGACACCGCCTCCTTCACCTTGGCGATGAAGCGCCAGTCGGCGGAGCCCTTGTACATCTGGTTGCGGGTGCGGCCATGCACCGTGATCATCTTGCAGCCAATATCCTCGGCGATGCGGGCGAGTTCGGGCGCGTTCAGGCTGTCATGGCACCAGCCCATCCGCATCTTGAGCGTGACCGGCACGTCCACCGCCTTGACGCACGCCTCGACGATCGCGGCCGCCAGCTTCAGGTCGCGCATCAGCGCCGAACCCGCATCGCCGTTCACGACCTTACGCACCGGGCAGCCCATGTTGATGTCGATGATCGCCGCACCGCGATCCGCATTCAGCTTCGCCGCCTCGCCCATCTCATAGGGCGTACAGCCGACAAGCTGCATCGACACCGGCTCTTCCAGCGGATGCCATGCCGCCTTCTGCAGCGACTGCCGCGTTTCGCGAATCGCCGCCTGGCTGGCGATCATTTCGGTCACGTTGAGGCCCGAGCCGTAGCGGCGCACCAGCGTGCGGAACGGCATGTCGGTGACGCCGGTCATCGGCGCCAGAACGACGGGGCTGTCGATCGTCACCGGACCGACCTGGATGGGGTTGAGCGTGCGCATGGGATGTGCCTGAAAAACGGGCAGCGCCTACTCCAATTCACGCTTGCGGGCAAGGTTCAAACCGCGATCATTCCCGCCTAGAGGGACGGACATGACAGGTTCCTCCCTCACCGCCGCCCTGATCGTCGCCGCCGGCAGCGGCACGCGCGCCGGCGGCGCCCTGCCCAAGCAATATCGGCCGATCGCCGGCACGCCGATGTTGCGCCGCGCCTATGACGCCGTGGCGGCGCATGCCGGGATCGATATGGTGCTGGTCGTCGTCTCTGCCGACGAACGCGATCGCGCGGCGGCGATCCTGCCGGGTGCCGAACTGGTCGCAGGGGGCAGCAGCCGGCGCGAATCGGTCGCCAACGGATTGCGCCATCTCGCTGACCGCGGCGTCGGCCGCGTGCTGGTCCATGATGCCGCCCGCCCCTTCCTGCCGCCCGCGGTGATCGACCGCGTCCTGGTGGCGCTGGATCGGGCGGACGGGGCGGTTCCCGTCCTGCCGGTCGCCGACACGCTGGCGCGTGGGCCAGACCTGTTGGGCGATGTCGTACCGCGCACCGACCTTGCCCGCATCCAGACGCCGCAAGGCTTTCATCTGGAACGCCTTCTCGCCGCGCATGCCGCCTGGCCGGCGCAGGAGGAAGCGACCGACGACGCGCAGATGGTCAGGCGGCTTGGCGGACGCGTCGTCTTGGTGCAGGGCGATACGATGCTCGACAAGGTCACCTACGCGCAAGACTTCGATGCGGCCGATGCCCGCCTCGCCTGGGAAACCCGCACCGCCATGGGCTTTGACGTCCACCAGCTGGAGGATGGCGAGGAATTGTGGCTGGGCGGCGTGCTGATCCCGCATCATCAGGGCCTGTCGGGTCATAGCGATGCGGATGTCGCGCTTCATGCGCTGACCGACGCGCTGCTCGGCACGATCGCGGCGGGCGATATCGGCACGCATTTCCCCCCAAGCGACCCGCAATGGCGCGGCGCCGAGTCGGGCCAGTTCCTGCAACATGCCGCAAAGCTGATCGCGAGGAAGGGCGGCCGGATCGATTTCGTCGACCTGACCATCATCTGCGAGGCGCCAAAGATCGGCCCGCACCGGGCCGCAATGGTCGCGCGGATCGCCGACCTGCTGGCGCTGTCGCCCGACCGGGTCAGCCTGAAGGCGACGACGACCGAGCGGCTGGGCTTCACCGGCCGCGGCGAGGGCATCGCGGCACAAGCCGTGGCGACGGTGCGCCTGCCGGGCGCCGCCGCGTGAAGATCGCCGCACTGCTCGCGCTCGCCGCGCTGGCGGCCGTCACCTCGGCGCAGGCGCAGACCGGCTGCATCACCGGTCCGGAGGCGGAGGCGATGACCCTGGTCGCCATGCCGGACATCATTCACGAAACCGGCCGGGTCTGCGGCGCCCGCCTGCCCGCGACCAGCCTGATCCGCCGGAGCGACGGCCCCTTCGTCGCCAAGTACAAGGCGGCGGCCGATGCGGCCTGGCCGGCGGCGCGCGGCGCGATCGTCAAGCTGTCCGACCCTGCGGTCGATGCGCTGCTGCAATCCGATTATGCGCGCCCGCTGCTCACCTCGCTGTTGGTGCCGGTCATCGTCGGGCGCATTGCGCTGAAGGATTGCGGCACGATCGACCGGCTGGTCACCCTGCTGGAGCCGCTGCCGGCGCGCAACAGCGCAGGAGTGGTCGTCGCCACACTGCAATATCTGAAAAGCGAAAAGGCCAAGGGCCGGCAGGTCGCCGTGCCCGACCTGCCGCTCTGCACGCAAGGGAATCGCTGATGGACACGCTGCTTCCCCCCGAGATCGTCGCACTCGCCACCCGCGTGATCGAGGAAAACCGTACCGCCGGCCGCCGCATCGCGGTGGCGGAAAGCTGCACCGGCGGTCTGGTGGCCGCCGCACTGACCGAGGTGCCCGGCGCGTCGGACGTGTTCGATCTGGGCTTCGTCACCTATTCGAACGACGCCAAGATGACCTTGCTGAAGGTGAGCGCGGACGTGCTGGAAACCTTTGGCGCGGTATCCGTCGCCACCGCCTGGGCGATGGCGCAGGGCGCGCTGAAGCACAGCACCGCCGACGTCACCGTGTCGATCACCGGCGTCGCCGGGCCTGGTGGCGGCACCGAGAAGAAGCCGGTGGGCACCGTCCTGTTCGGCCGTGCCGAGCGTGGCGGCGATCCGGACGATGTTCATTCCGTCCGCCGCAGCTTCGGCGATATCGGCCGCGGCGGTATCCGCGCTCAGGCGGCGTTGTGCGCGCTGGAGCTGTTGCTGCCGTAAAGCTTGCGGGCCCGGTCCTCGAACGCGCCGATCATCCGGCGCAATGCGGTGCCGAACACCTGGCCGGCCAGCATCTCGAACACGCGGTTCTTGAACGCGAAATCCACCGAGAAGTCGACCGCACAGCCGCCCTCCTCGGCCCGGAAGCGCCATTCGTTGCGCAGATATTTGAGCGGCCCGTCGATATAATCAACATTGATGCTGTGCGGCCGCTGCTTGGCGACGCGGCTGGTGAACGTCTCGCGCAGCCCCTTGAAGCCGACGATCATGTCCGCCACCGTCTCCGTGTCGCTGTCCGACCGGACCCGCATCGCCGATACCCAGGGCAAGAACTCCGGATAGCGGCCGATATCGGCCACCATGTCGAACATCTGCTCCGGCGTATAGGGAAGGTGGCGCGTCTCGCTGTGCTTGGGCATGCGCGTTACGCCCTCACCTCCTGGGGCCTGGCCGCGGCCAGCTTGGCCGCCCGCGCATCGCGCAGCCGTGCGAAATCGTCGCCCGCATGATAGCTCGACCGGGTCAGCGGCGAGGACGCCACCAGCAGGAACCCCTTGGCCCGCGCGATCGCGGCATAGGCGTCGAACGCCTTGGGCGTCACGAACTCGGCGACCTTGGCGTGGCGCGGCGTCGGTTGCAGATACTGGCCCATGGTCAGAAAATCGATGTCGGCAGAGCGCATGTCGTCCATCACCTGATGGATCTCCAGCCGCTCCTCGCCCAGCCCCAGCATCACGCCCGACTTGGTGAAGATCGACGGATCATGCCGCTTCACGCTCTCCAGCAGACGCAGCGACGCGTAATAGCGCGCGCCCGGCCGGATCGTCGGATACAGCCTGGGGACGGTTTCCAGATTGTGGTTGTACACGTCCGGCCGCGCCTCGACGATCGACTCGACCGCGGCCTGCGCCTTGTTGCGGAAGTCGGGCGTCAGGATTTCGATCGTGGTCGAGGGCGTGTTGCGACGCAGCGCCTGGATGACCTTCACGAACTGCGACGCGCCGCCATCGGGCAGGTCGTCGCGGTCCACGCTGGTGATGACGATATGCTGCAGACCCATCTCGGCCGCCGCCACCGCGACATGCTCGGGCTCCAGCGGATCGACCTTGCGCGGCATCCCCGTCTTCACGTTGCAAAAGGCGCAGGCGCGGGTGCAGGTATCGCCCAGGATCATCACCGTCGCGTGCTTCTTGGTCCAGCACTCGCCGATGTTCGGACAGGCCGCCTCCTCGCAGACCGTCGCCAGGTTCAGGCGGCGCATGAGCTGCTTGGTTTCCGCAAAGCCGACCGAGGTCGGGGCCTTCACACGGATCCAATCGGGCTTGCGCGCGCGCGGCGGCGCGGCCAACGGGGTCATCTCGTTCATGCATCGCGAAATAGCGATGTGATCGGCGAGACACAATGGCGACCCGTCCCGGGATCGATTCGGAACCGCTTCGGTCCTAACGTGTTCGCCATCATGCGTTACAATTCCGGGAGTGATCATGACCGACTTTTCCGACCTCGTTGATGGCTATCGCCGCTTCCGCACCGCCGACTGGCGTCGTCAGCGCGAGCGCTGGTCCGAGCTGAAGGAAGGCCAGAGCCCCAAGGTGATGGTGATCGCCTGCTCCGACAGCCGGGTCGATCCCGCACAGGTATTCGACACGCTGCCCGGCGAGATCTTCGTGGTGCGCAACGTCGCCGCGCTCGTTCCCCCCTTCGAGACCGGTGGCGGGCATCACGGCGTGTCGGCCGCGCTCGAATTCGCGGTGACCCAGCTCAAGGTTGAGGAAGTCGTGGTGATGGGCCATGGCAAGTGCGGCGGCTGCCAGGCGGCGCTGACGCAGGGCTTTGCCGATGCCAAGCCGGGTGAAGGCGGCTTCATCGCCGACTGGGTCCATCTGCTCGACGGCGCGCGCGAAAAGGTGCAGGCCGAGCATCTGGAAGGTGCCGAGGCGACCCGCGCGATGGAACTGGAAGCGGTGCGCACCTCGATCGAGAATCTGCGCACCTTCCCCTTCGTGACCAAGGGCGAGGACGCCGGCACGCTGAAGCTGCGCGGCGCCTATTTTGCGATCGCCGACGGCATCCTGCACGTCATGGAAGACGATGGCGCGTTCAAGCCCGCCTGGACCGAGGCCGCCTGATATCTCAGTCCTGCACCGGCCAACTCCCTCGGCGGCGTAGCACGAACCAGTAATAGGCCGCCGAGCCGACGATCTGCGCCCCGGTCATCAACAGGCCGGGGCGCCCTTCCTCCAGATCCAGCCAGCTCGTCCACACGATATAACCCAGCGCCACCAGCGTGATGATGGGCGCCAGCGGATAGAGCGGCATCCGATACGGCGCATGGGCCGTGGCCCCCGTCCGCCGCCCGACGATCGCGGCCAGCGCGATGCCCGCATAGATCGCCACCAGCCCGGTTCCGCTCAGCACCAGGAGCAGCGTCAGCGGCAGGAAACAGCAAAGCACCCCGACCCCGCCGACGACCAGCGTACCGATGACGGGCGATCCCAGCCGCGGGTGGATGCTCGCCATCCAGCGGTCGACCGGCGCGCCCCAGCTGCGATCCCGCGCGGTGCCGTAGAAGAAGCGCGCGCAGGCCAGGATGCATGCAATGATCGCGTTGACGATCGCCACCACCACCCCCAGCGCCATCGCCGCGCCAAGCGCGCTGCCGCCCCGCGCCGTCACCATCTGCCCGAACGGATCGTCGTGGCGCAGCACGCCGCCCAGATCCTGTGCCGAGACGAGCAGCGCGATCACCGGCACCACCTCGAACGCCAGCGTCAGTATCAGTGCCGCAAGGATCGCCTTGGCGATACGCTGGGGCGCATCCAGCATCTCTTCGCCGAAATACACCGCCGCGCCGTAGCCGTTGAGCGCAAAGATCGCGATCGATGCCGCCAGCCCGATACTCGCCGGACTGGCCGGCACCAGCCCGTTCGCCGCCGGCATCATCGGCGCGGTCAGGAAGCGTGTGGCATCCTGCACCCAGTCGGCGAACCCCAGTCCCACCACGACCAGGATCGCCAGCACCTCGATCGCCAGAAACGCGCCCGTCACCAAGGCGTTGACCCGGATGTTGAGGAGCGCCACCAGCGTGGAGGCCGCGACCACCGCCGCCGCCACCGGCACCGCCGGCAGACCCGGCATCACGGTTGCCAGCACCGCACTGATCCCCAGTCCCGCCACGGGTGGAAACAGCAGGTTGTTGAAGACGTTGACGCCCAGCATTACGAAGCCGGCCAGCGGCCCCAGCGTGCGCGCCACCGCGACATATTCGCCACCCGCCACCGGCCATGCCGACGACAATTCGGCATAGATGAACGCGGTGGCGACGCACACGATCGCGGCCAGGATCATCGCCCACACCGCGCCGGTGCCGGCGACCTGCAACATCCCCGGCACGATCACGAACACCGACGATGCCGGCGTCGCCACGGACAGCGTCAGGAACAGCACGCCCATGACGCCCAGGCTGCGGACCAGCCGGGGCGCCGCCGCCGGCTGCAACTGATCGTCCAGCATCGCCGCGCCTGACGGGTCAGCCCGCCTTGGGCGCCACCGTCTTGTCGACCTCGGGCCCGGTCGCCGTCGTGCGCAGGCTCAGCTCGCGCATCTGTGCGTTCGACGGCAGGCTGGGCGCCCCCATCAGCAGGTCCTCGGCACGCTGGTTCATCGGGAACAGCGAGATTTCGCGCAAATTCTGCGCGCCGCATACCAGCATGACGATCCGGTCGACGCCGGCCGCCATGCCGCCGTGCGGCGGGGCGCCATACTGGAACGCGCGGTACAGGCCGCCGAAGCGCTCCTCCACATCCGCCTTGGACAGGCCGACCAGCTCGAACGCCTTGACCATCAGCTCCGGGCTCTGGTTGCGGATCGATCCCGATGCGATCTCGTAGCCGTTGCAGACCAGATCATATTGATAGGCCTTGATGGTCAGCGGGTCCTGACCATCCAGCGCGTCCATCCCGCCCTGCGGCATCGAGAAGGGGTTGTGCGCGAACTCCACCTTCTTGGCGTCCTCATCCCATTCGTAGAAGGGAAAATCGACGATCCAGCACAGGCGGAACGCGTCCTTCTCGATCAGCCCCAGCTGATCGGCGACGCGGGTGCGTGCCGCGCCGGCCAGCTTGGCCGCCTGCTCGACCTTGCCCGCCGCGAAGAACAGCCCGTCATCGGGTCCCAGCCCCAGCGCGGCATAGATCGCCTCCATGCCTTCGGTGCCGTGGTTCTTGGCGATCGGCCCGCCGAACTCGCCGCCCTTGCGGGTGACGTAGCCAAGGCCGGCATGCCCCTCGGCGCGCGCCCATTCGTTCATCTCGTCGAAGAACTTGCGGCTCTTGTCCGCGGTCGCCGGTGCCGGGATGGCGCGTACCACGCCGCCCGAACCCACGATCTTCTCGAACAGGCCGAAGCCCGAGGTGGTGAAATGCGCCGACACATCGGTGATGATCAGCGGGTTGCGCAAATCGGGCTTGTCGCTGCCGTACTTCAGCATCGCCTCGTCATAGGCGATCCGCGGAAACTCGCCGCTCGGCGTCACGGTGCGGCCATCGGCAAAGGACTCGAAGATGCCGCCGATCACCGGCTCCATCGTCTCCCACACCTCTTCCTGCGTGACGAAGCTCATCTCCAGGTCGAGCTGGTAGAATTCACCCGGCAGGCGGTCGGCGCGCGGGTCCTCGTCGCGGAAGCACGGTGCGATCTGGAAATAGCGGTCGAAGCCCGCGACCATCAGCAACTGCTTGTACTGCTGCGGCGCCTGCGGCAGCGCGTAGAACTTGCCCGGATGGATGCGGCTCGGCACCAGGAAGTCGCGCGCGCCCTCCGGCGACGATGCGGTCAGGATCGGCGTCGAATATTCGGTGAAGCCCACCGCTTCCATGCGGCGGCGCATCTCGGAAATCACCTTGGTACGGCGCACGATGTTGGCGTGCAGCGTTTCGCGGCGCAGATCCAGGAAGCGGTAGCGCAGGCGGATATCCTCGGGATATTCCTGCTCGCCCGCCACCGGCATCGGCAATTCCTCGGCCGCCGACAGTACGGTCGCGCCGCGTGCGAACACCTCGATCTCGCCGGTCGCCAGCTTCGCGTTCACCGTGCCGCCCGATCGCGCCTTCACCACGCCGTCGATCGTCACCACCGACTCGACGCGCACCGCCTCCAGCACCGGCAGCGCCGCCGAGTCGCTGTCCGCCACGATCTGCGTGATGCCGTAATGATCGCGCAGGTCGATGAACAGCACGCCGCCATGATCGCGCTTGCGGTGCACCCATCCGGACAGGCGAACGGTTTCGCCGACCTGGGGAGCGGCCAGCGCGGCACAATGGTGGGTTCTATAGGCGTGCATGATCGCGATCTCTGACAAGCAAAGTGGAAAGCCGGCCGCTTTCCTGTCCGGCCCCTCTTTGTCAACCCGCGCGAGCCGTCTATGGGCAATCGGATGCACGTACACCCGTTGATTACCGACAGCGCGACGCTCGCCAATCTCTGCACCCGCCTCGCCGATGCCGACTTCGTCACCGTCGACACCGAGTTCATGCGCGAAAGCACCTATTGGCCCGAACTCTGCCTGATCCAGATCGCCGACACCAACGAGGCCGCCGCGATCGATCCGATGGCGCCGGGGCTCGACATGACCCCCCTGCTCGACCTGCTGGTCAACAACGAGGATGTGCTGAAGGTCTTCCATGCCGGCGGCCAGGACATCGAGATCATCTACAACCTGACCGGCAAGACGCCGCACCCGCTGTTCGACACGCAGGTGGCGGCGATGGCGCTGGGGCAAGGCGAACAGATCGGCTATTCCAACCTCGTCGACAGCTGGCTGGGCATTCAGGTCGACAAGGGCGCACGGTTCACCGACTGGTCGCGCCGCCCGCTCGACCAGCGCCAGGTCGATTATGCGATCGGCGACGTCACTCATCTGT
This sequence comes from Sphingomonas carotinifaciens, assembly GCF_009789535.1. Lineage (NCBI taxonomy): Bacteria > Pseudomonadati > Pseudomonadota > Alphaproteobacteria > Sphingomonadales > Sphingomonadaceae > Sphingomonas > Sphingomonas carotinifaciens. The sequence goes on from NZ_WSUT01000005.1 coordinate 2,614,168, forward strand.
CGAGCATCTTTCCCAAGATGCTGGAGCGCCTGAAGAAAACCGGCCGCGGCGCTTGGCTGGACCAGGAGATGGAGCGGCTCGCCGACCCCGCCCATTATGCCAACGATCCCGATCTGGCGTGGAAGCGCGTGCGCATTTCCGGCCGCAAGCCGGACGTGCTCGGCCGGCTGAAGGCGCTCGCCCGCTGGCGCGAGCTGGAGGCGCAGGCCAAGGATCTGCCGCGCGGCCGCATCGTCAAGGACGAGACGCTGGGCGACCTTGCCGGACATCCGCCGCGCAAGCAGGCCGATCTGGCCCGCGTCCGTGGCCTGTCCGCCACCTGGGCCGGCAACGACATTGGCGGCCGCCTGATGGCCGCGATCGAGGGGGCCGAGCCGCTGCCCGCCGACGAGATGCCCCCGCGCGACGATCGCAAGCCCGGTCTCGGCAAGGAGGGCTCGCTGGTCGCCGACCTGCTCAAGCTGCTGCTCAAGATCCGCGCGCGTGACATCGACGTCGCCTCGCGCCTGCTCGCCCGGTCGGAGGAGCTGGAACTGCTCGCCGCCGGCGTGCGCGAGGACCTGCCGATGCTCACCGGCTGGCGCTTCGACCAGTTCGGCCGGGACGCGCTCGATCTGGTCGAGGGGCGGCTGGGCTTCGTGGTGAAGAACGGCAAGCTGAAGATGGTCCGCACCGAGGGAGAAGCCGAATGATCGCCCGGTCGCTGGTCGCCCTGCTGCTGCTCGCCGGCTGCGCGACGACGCCCGAGGGCGGCGCATGCCGCGCCGATCGTGCGCAGGACCTTGTCGGCAAGCCCTGGGCCCCGGCCGGCGAAGCCGCCGTCCTGAAGCGGACCGGGGCACGCGCGCTGCGGGTCATCGGCCCCGATACGATGGTGACGATGGACTATCGCCCCGATCGGCTGAACGTCGAGACCGACGCGGGCGGCATCGTCACCCGCCTGCGCTGCGGCTGAGGGACGCCGCTCAGGCCTCGGCGAGCACCGCCCGGCGCCCCAGGCCGCTGGCCAGCGCGCCGTGGCGCCGCTCGACGGCCTCGCCGTAGAAGCCGGTGTCCTGCGCCGGCAGGGCCAGCGTCACCGCCTCTTCGGACAGCGTCACCGACGACCGCTCCAGCGGCCCCGCCAGCCCGCCACTCAGCCGCTGCCCCAGCCGGATCGCCAGCCCCCAGAGCGTCGCCGCCTTCAACTGCGCCGGACTCGCCAACTGCGCCAGCGGATGCGGCACGTCCAGCCCACCGCCCAGACTTGTGTGCAGCGCCTGCGCCAGCATCGCGCGGCCGACCGCGTCGATCCCCACCCAATTGCCATGCAGCGCGATCTCCACCCCGCGCTCGGCCCGGAATTCGGGATTGGCACGCCAGCCGACATCGGCCAGCAGGCATGCCGCATGGCGCAACCGGGCGTCGGCGGTCGCGTCGGCGGGGAAGAGCGGCGCGATCCAGGCCTGCAACAGGTCGCCATGCTCGGGAAAGCGACCGAGCAGTCGCCCTTCTTCCCGAGCCCCGACGATCAGCGGGTCGAGCGCCCGCGTCTCCGCGTCCAACGCACCGAACAACAACCCCTCCCGCAGACCATAGGCCGATACGATCGTCGTACTGCTCCCCAGATGCCGCAACAACACGCCCAGCAGCGCCGTCGCATCCGCCAGCGTCGCCGCACGCCCGGACGACAGCCCCGGCACGCCGCGCAGCCGCGGCTTGCTCAGATGCGGGATCGTCCGCCCCAGCCGCGCCACATCGGTCGGCGTCAGCGCGTAATGATGGATGATCGGCAACGGATATTCCGCCAGCCCCATGTCCAGCCGGGCCAGTGCGCGCCACGATCCGCCGACCAGATAGAAGGGCAGGCCCCTGCCCGCGCCCTCCCATCCGGCCTCGTCCACCAGCCGCGCGATATGCCGCTCGAACGTCTTGCTCCCCTTTTCGCGCAGCGCTGGAATGCGCAGCACGCCGAGCGGAAACGACACCCGGTCGCCCACCTGCCCGCCTCGCACCCGCACCAGTTCCAGGCTGCCCCCGCCCAGATCGCCGACGATCCCGTCCGCCTCCGGAATGGCGGACAGCACGCCCTCGCCCGCCCCCTTGGCCTCCTGCTCGCCCGACAACAATTCGACCTTCAGGCCGAGTTCGTGCGCACAGTGGATCAATTGCTGGCCGTTGGCCGCGTCCCGCACCGCCGCGGTGGCGACCGTGCGGACGGTATCGACCTTCATCTCGCGGGCCAGCGCGGCAAAGCGGCGCAGCGCCGTCTGCGCCTTGGCGAGGGACCCCGGCTCGATCGCACCGGTCGCGGCCAGTCCCCGGCCCAGCCCCGCCATGACTTTCTCGTTGAACAGGATCGCGGGCAACCGCGCATGGCCCTGATAGACGACCAGGCGGACCGAGTTCGATCCGATGTCGATAATGGCGGTTCGCGGCGCCGGTGCGGGCGCCGCGTGGCTTGCGGCTTTGGTCATCGGCTCAGCGCTGCCGGCGAAGCGAAAGCGTTGGAACGGCATCACGCGACTCCAGTGCCGCGCCGCGCCCGGAAAGCGAGGGGTTCGTCATGAAATAGCGATGCAGGTTGAACGGTCTGTCCCCCGGTTCGTCACGGACGTAGCGGCCATCCGGCTCCAATTCCCAACTCTGCTCATTGTCCAGCAGGTTCGCGACCATCACCTGATCCAATATCTGGTCGTGTACCGTGGGGTTCAGGATCGGCAGCATATATTCGACCCGCCGGTCGAAGTTGCGCGGCATCCAGTCCGCCGACGAAATGAACAGCTTCGCCCCGTCATTGGGCAGCGCCTTGCCGTTTCCGAACGCCCAGATCCGGCTGTGCTCCAGGAAGCGCCCGATGACCGACTTCACACGGATATGGTCGGACAGCCCCTCCACACCCGGCTTCAGGCAACAGATGCCGCGCACGATCAGATCGATCTCCACGCCCGCCGCACTCGCCTCGTACAGCTTCTCGATGATCGCCGGGTCGACCAGCGAGTTCATCTTGGCCCACACGCCCGCCGGCTTGCCGGCGCGTGCATTGGCGATCTCGTCATCGATCATCGCCATCAGGTTGGCGCGCAGGTCGCGCGGCGACAGGCTGACGCGCTCCATATGCGTCGGCTCGACATAGCCGGTGATGTAGTTGAACATCCGCGCCGCATCGCGCCCGAGCGCCGGATCGGCGGTGAAGAAGCTCAGATCGGTGTAGATACGCGCGGTCACCGGATGATAATTGCCGGTACCGAAATGGCAGTAGGTGCGAAACGCATTGCCTTCGCGCCGCACCACCATCGACACCTTGGCATGCGTCTTCCAGTCGATGAAGCCATAGACGACCTGCACGCCGGCGCGCTCCAGCGCGGCCGCCCAATACAGGTTCTGCTCCTCGTCGAACCGCGCCTTCAGTTCCACGATCGCGGTCACCGACTTGCCCGCCTCGGCCGCGGCGATCAGCGCATTGATGATCGCAGACTGTTTACCCGCTCGGTACAGCGTCTGCTTGATCGCGACGACATCCGGATCGGCGGCCGCCTGCTTCAGAAAGGCGATCACCACCTCGAACGTCTCGTACGGGTGATGGACGACGATGTCCTTGGCGCGGATCGCGGCGAAACAATCGCCGGCGAATTCCCGGATACGCTCGGGAAAACGCGGCGAGAAGGATGGGAATTTCAGATCAGGCCGATCCTCGTCGACCAGCATATCGAGGTCGCCGATACCCAGCAGATTGCCGCTCTCGGTGATGATCGCGTCCGACCCGCCCAATTCGTCGCGCAACACCGCGGACAGGCTGTCGGGAATGCCCGTCTCCATTTCCAGCCGGATCACGCGGCCACGGCGGCGACGCTTGATGGCGTTGGCGAAGTAGCGGACCAGATCCTCCGCCTCTTCCTCGATCTCGATATCGCTGTCGCGCAACACCCGGAAGGTGGCCGACCCGTTCACCACATAGCCCGGAAAAAGCTGCGCCGAGAAACGCCGCACGATCGCCTCGATCGAGATGTAGCGCGACGGTTCGCCCGGCATCCGCACGAAACGCGGCATGGTGGCCGGCAGCATCACCAGCTCCATGATCGGTTCCTCGTCCGACACGCGCGTCAGGTCGAAGATGATCGACAGCCCCTTGTTGGGGATGAAGGGAAAGGGATGCGCCGGGTCCAGCGCCTGTGGCGTCAATATGGGAAAGATCTGCTCGCGGAAATGCGTCTCCAGCCAGCCATGCGCCTCGCCGTCGATCGCATCGCGGCGCAGCACGAAGATGCCTGCATCATCCAGCAAATGGCGCAGGTCGCCCCACACCGCCTGCTGGCTGGCGAGCAGGGCATCCGCCTCCGCGACGATGCCGCTCAACTGCTGGCCCGGCGTCAACCCGTCGACGGAACGCTGGCCGACGTCCTGCGACTGCTGGCCCTTCAGGCCCGCAACGCGGACCATGAAGAATTCGTCGAGATTGGACCCGGAAATCGACAGGAAGCGCAACCGTTCGAGCAGCGGATGCGCGCTGTTGCAGGCCTCCTCCAGCACGCGGCGATTGAAGGCGAGCCAGGACAGCTCCCGGTTGAAGTACCGCCCGCTCGGCTCCGGTACGAAGGGATCGTCGTCCGGTTCGGCCATCTTGGCGATATGCGCGGGGCGGGTCATCGGGTCTCGCTTGTCGGGTCAGGGGTCGGCGATCAGGCCGGCCTCCGTCAGGGTGGCTCGTGCAAGGGGAATGGACAAACGCTTCTGACGTTCCATGGCCTGCTGGTCGAGCATATCGACGGTGCGTATGACAGCCAGATGACTGCGCTCGATGCGCGTCGCCAACCATTCGATCAGGTCGGGGCCGGCAAACAATCCACGGCGGGTGAATAACTGATCCAGCAGCAGCGGAATCAGTTCGTCGTCAGGCGCGTCGATCTCCGCCAGCGTCGAATTGGCGAGGCGCGAGCGGAGATCGGGCAGCTTGACCGCCCAAACCGGTGGCGCGGCATCCGCGACGATCACCAGCGGCCGTCCTTCCGCCTGCGCCCGGTTCCAGGCGTGAAAGATCTGCGCTTCGGGCAGGCGCTCGGCATCGTCAATGATCGTCCCGCCACTGCGCGCCGCAAAGATGCGCGCCAGCAGCGACCGTCCCGATTTGCGCGGCCCGGTCAGCACGGCGGTGCGCGTCGGCCAGCCTTCCCAACGGTCCAGCATCTGCGCGGCATGCGCGTTGGAAGGGGTGATAAGAAACGCGTCCGAACGCGGGTCCGCCGGCCATACCAGCGGAAGGGCCATCTGACTCATCCGGTAATTCCGTTATCGGCCGGCACCGCCGGCGTCGGTATCTGTGCGGCCCGGCGGATGCGCAGCGTCGTGCCGCTGCCGATCACCTGATAGCCGCGGCTTTCCAGCGCCGTCCGCAACGCAGCGGGGTCGCCGTCATAGGTCACGCGCATCAACGAAACGCCGCCCAGCGCTAGGCTGGAGGTCGCCGCCTGCCGCACGCCGGGTATCGAGCGCACCAGGCTTTCGGTGTTGGCGACCGCGCTGGCGCTCGGCGTGTCGAACTGCACGGTCACCGCGATGCCCGCCCCCGTGGTCGCGGCGATTGCGGCGTCCAGCCCCTCGATCGGCTCGTCGCCCAGCGCATCGTCGTCGATCACAGGCTCGGGCGCCGGCGGCGGGCTCAGGCTGGCGTCGGGATGCAGCGCCCCGCTCGACAGCGCGCGTTGATACATCGCATCCAGCCGCTGCACGCCGGTATCCAGCAACTGCGCCAGCCCGGCGGACGAGCCGACGCGCAAGGTAAAGGTGCCGAGCAGCTGGTCGTCGGGCCCGTGCCGTGCCTGGAACACGCCGATCACCGGCCCGCCCGGCCATTGCCGGTAGAGGCGAACCGTCGGGATCAGGATGTCCGACGCGCCATATTGGTCGATGATCGTCCGCCACCAGCCGCGCCCCGGACGGCCGATCTGCCCGGCATTGAGCAGCAGTGCGTCGGGGCCGGTGCCCGCCGGCCGCACATAGTCGATCGTGCTGTTGCCCGTGCGGAACCGTGCCCAGGCCTGTTGCCAGGGCGAACGCCCCTCGAACACCTGCGACACGCCGCCCGAGATCTGCATCGGCACCACCAACATGGGCAGCGACCGGTCGGCATAGGCGGAGATGCCCAGGATCGAGGCAGCACGCGTCCGGTCAAAGGTTACGCCCAGCTTCGCGACATAGCGCGTCGGGCCGATCTGCTCGTTCTCCACGACGATCCCGGACACGATCGAATCAAGCGTTCCGTCCGACACCATCGCACCGCCGCCGCCCAGCCGGCGCGACAACACGACCCACGCCTTGCGCTGCGCCACGCGCCAGCCACCCAGCCGCGCGGCCTCTGCGGTCTTGCCCGCCACGTCGACGCTGACGCCGCTCACCTCATAGTCACCGGTGTTGGCGACGGGCGCGACGCCGCGGTCCTGCCCCTCCATCTGGGCGAGGACGGCCGCCGGGCCCATGACGGCCACGCAGCAGGCGAGAAGAACGGGGGCACGCAGGCGCATCGCGGCCTTTTGGCGAACCAGACGTGGAAATCCAAGCGCGATGTGGCTAACGGGCGCGGATGACCGACAGCACGCCCAGCTACACCTACGCCGATGCCGGCGTTTCCATCGCCGCCGGCAACGCGCTCGTCCGCGCCATCGGCCCGCTTGCCAAGGCGACGCGCCGCCCCGGTGCCGATGCCGATCTCGGCGGCTTTGGCGGCTTTTTCGACCTGAAGGCCGCGGGGTTCACCGATCCGCTGCTGGTCGCGGCCAATGACGGCGTCGGCACCAAGCTGAAGCTAGCGATCGAACACGACCGGCACGAGGGCGTGGGCATCGATCTGGTCGCGATGTGTGCCAACGACCTGATCGTGCAGGGTGCCGAGCCGCTGTTCTTTCTCGACTATTATGCCACCGGCAAGCTCGACAATGCCGTTGCCGAGCGCGTGGTCGCCTCGATCGCGGAAGGGTGCAAGCAGGCGGGCTGTGCGCTGATCGGCGGCGAAACCGCGGAAATGCCCGGCATGTACGCGGGCGGCGACTATGATCTCGCCGGCTTCTGCGTTGGCGCGGTGGAGCGGGATAATGTGCTGACCGGGCGCGATATCACGCGCGGCGACGTCATCCTGGGACTCGCCTCCTCCGGCGTCCACTCGAATGGCTACTCGCTCGTGCGCCGACTCGCCGCGGACAAAGCCTGGAAGCTCGACCGCCCCGCCATCTTCGACCAGAACCGCCTCCTGATCGACACGCTGATGGCGCCCACGCGCATTTACGTGAAGTCGTTGCTCCCGCTGCTGCGCGAGCGCCGGATCAAGGGTCTCGCCCATATCACCGGCGGCGGCCTGCTGGAAAACATTCCGCGTGTTCTGCCCGCCGAGGCGCATGCCGTGATCGAGGCAGACGCCTGGGCACAGCCGCGCCTGATGGCGTTCCTGCAGGCGCAGGGCGGGATCGAGCCGGAGGAGATGGCGCGGACCTTCAACTGCGGCATCGGCATGGCCGTGGTGGTGGCCGCCGAGCAGGCCGAGGCGGTGGCCGAGGCACTGGCCGCTGCCGGCGAGACGGTCGAGCGGATCGGCCATGTCGAACACGGTGCCCGCGGCTGCACGGTGCGCGGATCGGCGGGCACGTGGAGCGCGAAGGCGGACTGGACGGGCACGCATGCGGGTTAAGGTCGGCATCCTGCTGTCGGGCCGCGGCTCGAACATGCAGGCGCTGGTCCGCGCGGCGCAAGGGTCCGACTGCCCCTATGAGGTCGTGCTGGTCGCCTCCGACAAGCCCGACGCGCCCGGCCTCGCCTGGGCGGCCGAACAGGGGATCGCGACGTTTTCACTTTCCCCGAAAGGCATCGGCAAACCTGCCTTCGAAGCGGAAATGACCGCGATGCTCCGCCATGCGGAGGTCGAGGTCGTCGCGCTCGCCGGCTATATGCGCCTGCTGTCCGATCGCTTCGTCGGCGACTGGCGCGGCCGGATCGTTAACATCCATCCTTCACTGCTCCCCAAATACAAGGGGTTGGATACGCATGCGCGGGCGATCGCGGCGGGGGATGCGGTGGCGGGCTGTTCGGTGCATGTGGTGACCGAGGAGCTGGACGCGGGAGCGGTGCTGGGGCAGGCCGAGGTACCGATCCATCCCGGCGACGATGCCGACAGCCTTGCCGCGCGCGTGCTGATCGAGGAACATCGCCTCTACCCCCGGATATTATCGGAGTTCGTCCGCTCATGACCGACATTCTCGCCAAGGTCCGCGCCGTCGCGCTGCTGCTGCCCGAGGTCGAGGAAGGTGCGGATGACCGCCAGGTCGCCTTCCTGGTCGATGGCACACCCTTTGTCCGGTGCGATGGCGAGACGGTGGAGGTGCGTGCCGACGATGGCTGGCGCCGCCTGGAAAATGGCGATGCGACGTTGATCGAGGACCGGGTGGCGCGTGGCTGGGAACTCACCGCCCCTGCCCGCCTGCTGGAGGCCGGCGGCCGGTGAGCGGCGAGACAGCCGATCAGGCCCGCACCCGCCGCCGCTGGATCACGCTGGCGGAGGCGGTCGCCGTCATCGGCCTGTTGATCGCCGGGCTGACGCTCTACACCAACTGGTCCGACAAGCGCGCCGATCGGGCCGCCCGCGCAGCGGCGGCGGCCGACGAGAAGGCAGGCAAGGCGCACTTCGTCGTTCGGGCCAAACCGGCATCGAACGGCAACGCCCTGACCCTGATCGAGGATGACGCGCACAGCCTGGGCGATATCGCCGTGACCTTCCCCTCCGACCTTGGGGTCGAGGGTCGCACCGCCATTTCCGGCGCGACGATCGCGGCCGACTGGTTTGCTGATCCCCTGCTCAAGGCGACGGATGGCGGCGACGATCGCAAGACCGGGCGCCTGCCCATCCTCCTGACCATCGAATATTTCGCCGGCGACGAACCGCACCGCCTGACCGGGATCTACGACATCATCTGGCGCACCGAAGGTCGCATGCTGCGCGGCCGCACGCTGAAGCTGGAGGACCTGCGCCTGCATCGCAAGGGCGGTGACCAGAAGGCACTCGACGCGATCTGGGCGCGGGAAAAGCCGACCCCGTAGGGCCACATCGCTACAGGGAAAAAGCGCTAGATCGCACGCCCGTAGACGACATCGTCATACCAGGTTTCGCCGACGAGAAAGCGGCGCTCGCCCACCAGCGCGTAGCCCTGCCGCTCGTAAAAGTCCCGCGCGCGCCGGTTACGGCCCAGCACCCCCAGCAGCATCCGGGTCATGCCCGACGCGCGCGCATCGGCGACGGCGCGCGCCATCAGCGCTGCCCCCAGCCCGGTGCCACGGGTAACCGACAGGGCATAGATGCGGCGAAGCTCGATATCCCCCGGCTCCGGCGGGATCGGCAGATCGGGCACGGTCAGCACCGAATAGCCCATGGCCGCGGCACCCTCGGGATGCTCGGCCAGCGTCACGACGCTGGCGGGGTCGTTCGCCCAGGTGGCGAACTTGGCGGGCGCGCTGTTCACCGCACAATGCCGGACGATGTCCGGTCCGGCGAGCACGCCCGCAAAGGTCTCAAGAAAGCTGGCGGCTGCGACCATCGCGAGCGCATCGGCATCCGCCGCCGCCGCCCGTCGCAGCCGCCAGTGCATCAGCCGACCAGTTCTTCCGGCTTGAAGAAATAGGCGATCTCGATCGCCGCATTCTCGTCCGAGTCCGAGCCATGCACCGAGTTCGCCTCGATCGACTCGGCCAGTTCCTTGCGGATCGTGCCCGGCTCGGCATTCTCGGGGTTGGTCGCGCCCATGATGTCGCGGTTGCGCTGCACGGCGTTCTCGCCTTCCAGCACCTGCACGACGACCGGGCCGGAGATCATGAAGCTGACCAGATCGGCAAAGAACGGACGCTCCTTGTGGACCGCGTAGAAGCCTTCGGCCTGCTCCTTGGTCATCTGGATGCGCTTGGAGGCGACGACGCGCAGGCCGGCTTCCTCCAGCATCTTGGTGACCGCGCCGGTCAGGTTGCGGCGGGTGGCGTCGGGCTTGATGATCGAGAAAGTACGGTTCGCGGCCATGGCGGTCACGCTGCTCCTGTGATGGTCGGGGAAAAAGTGGCGCCGCCCTAATCGTCCCGCGCCGGCTTGGCAACCGCGCTTGAGAGTGGCTCAGGCCGCCTGTTCCCAGCGCCCCGCCTCGTTCTGTTTCCAATAGCGGCGCTGCACCCCCTCGCGTTCGGCCAGCGCCTTCCATGCGCCCCGCGCGTCGCGGATGCGATCCTCGTCGAAAAAGTGGAAGACCCGGTCGAATGCCAGCGCCTCGTCACGCCAGATGCCGTCCGCCAATGCCACGTGCCGGGCGGCGTTGGCCGGCGATACGTCACCCGCGATCAGCACCGGCTGCGCATGGTCGTCGCCGTCGCCGGCCTGGGCGTGCGGCAGGAAGCTTTCGGCCGGATGCAGCCACAGCACCCGGTCGAGCGCCCCGCGTTGTTCGGCATCGCCGGACACCACCAGCAATCGCCCGCCGCCGGCCAGCACCTTTTCGGCGACCGCCGGCAGCACGCGGTCGAGCGGCGCCGCGGTCAGATGGTAGAAGTCCACCTGCATCGACGCCGCTCCCCCGTTCAGCCTTCGAAATGCTCGGCGACCAGCCGGTCGAGCAGCCGCACGCCGTATCCGGTCGCACCCTTGTCATGATAGGTGCCGGGCTTGTCGGCCCACACCATGCCGGCGATATCCAGATGCGCCCAGGCGACACCCTCGTCGATATAGCGCTTCAGGAACTGTGCCGCGGTAATCGATCCGGCGCCGCGCGGACCGACATTCTTCATGTCCGCGATATGGCTTTCGATCAGCTTGTCGTACGCATCGCCCAGCGGGAAGCGCCACAGCGTGTCGCCGCTCGCCTTGCCCGCCGCCAGCAGCTTGTCCGCCAGCGCATCGTCGTTGGAGAACAGGCCGCCATGTTCGTGACCCAGGCTGATGATCATCGCGCCGGTCAGCGTGGCGAGATCGATGATCGTCCTGGGGCGGTGCGTCTTCTGCACCCAGGTCAGCGCGTCGCACAGCACCAGCCGCCCTTCGGCATCGGTATTGATGACCTCGATCGTCTGCCCGGACATCGACGTCACGACGTCACCGGGGCGCTGGGCGTTGCCGTCGGGCATGTTTTCCACCAGGCCCATTACGCCGATGACGTTGGCCTTCGCCTTGCGGCCGGCCAGCGCCTTTATCGCACCGGCCACGGCACCCGCGCCGCCCATGTCCCACTTCATGTCTTCCATGCCGGCGGCCGGCTTGATCGAGATGCCGCCGGTGTCGAACGTCACGCCCTTGCCGACCAGCGCCAGCGCCGGATCGCCCTCGCCCGCACCGTTCCACTTCAGGGCCAGCAGCCGCGCCTCGCGCGTCGAGCCCTGGCTCACGCCCAAAAGCGCGCCCATGCCCAGGTCGCGCATCGCGTCCTCGTCGAGCACGGTGACTTCGAGGCCCAGCCCCTCCACCTCGCGCAGCACGCGCTCCACGAAGCTTTCCGGGTACAGCTTGTTCGGCGGCTCGGTGACGAGCGTGCGGGTCAGCGCCAGCCCGCCGTTGAGCGCAAGCCCGACCTCCCATGCCGCTTCGGCGCCATCGGGCGCATTCACCAGCGTCACCGTGCCCAGCGTCGGCTTGGCCGTCTCCTTCTGGGTGGTGCGATAGACGTCGTAGCGCCAGCCGCGCTGCACCGCGCCCGTCGCGAACGCCGCCACGGCCGCCGGGGTCGCCTGCGCCCCCCCCAGATCGACCGTCAGGGCGGTGGTGCCGGAGGTCAGCAGCCGCGCGGACAGCGCGCTGCCCGCCTTGGCCCATTCCGTCTCGCTGCCGGCGCCGACGCCCGCCAGGATCACCTGCCGCACCGCGCCGTCCCGCGGCACGAACAGTTCGACCAGCGTGCCCGCCTCGCCCTTGAAGCGCCCGGCCTCGGCCGCGGTCGCGGCCAGCGCCGCCAGCCCCTCGCCCGCCGCATCCGAACGCACCTGCGCGACGCCGTCCTTCGCCACGGGAAGGACGAGAACACCCTCGTTCGGTACGGAAGAGGCGAATGCGATCTGCATGGGGGACCTTTCGTTGAAGATGCGCCTCCATCTAGGGCGTCTGCGCCTAACGGCAAGCGCACGATTGCAGGAGCGCTCCGGGTTTGCGATAGGCGTCGCTTGCCACGGGGCCGGTCAGGGCGGCTCCGTCTCGATGCTGCCAAGAGATGGAACCGACTGAATCGTGTTGCGTATCGACCTCCTGGCTGGCTGCTCCCTCCCACTCGTCCTTTTGGCGGCCGTGCCGGCTGCGGGGCAGGATCTGCAGGATCGTGCCGTTCCCCCACCGGCCGAGGGCACGGTAGCCCCCGCCTCGCCCGGCGCGCCGACGCCCGAGGATCAGGTGCGGTTCAGCGCGGCACAGCTCGAATATGACACCGAGGCCGACATCGTCACGGCTACCGGCGACGTGCGCATGGCCCGCCAGGGGCAGCGGCTGCGCGCCGACACGGTCACCTGGAACCGCAAGACCGGCAAGGTCGTGGCGGACGGCGATGTCGCCATCACCAATCCCGAAGGCGATATCGCCTATGGCGACCAGATCGAACTGACCGACTCGCTGAAAGGCGGCGTGGTCGACAACATGCTGGTCGTCCTCGAACAGGGCGGCCGCCTCGCCGCGGTGCGCGGCACCCGGCAGGAGGACGGCACGCTGAACCTCGACCGCGCCGCCTATACGCCATGCGCGGTGCAGACCTCGGAGGGTTGCCCCAAGAACCCCTCGTGGAAGATCACCGCGGTTCGTGTCACCTATCGCCCCGAACGGCAGCGCGTCTATTTCAGCGGTGCGCGGATGAACCTGTTCGGCCTGCCCGCAGTGCCCCTGCCCAAGCTGTCGGTTCCGATCGGCGAGGGCAGCGACAGCGGCTTTCTGGCGCCCGACATCCGCCTCGACCGGGTCAACGGTCTGGAGGTGGTGACCCCCTATTATTGGCGCCTCGCCCCCAACAAGGGCCTGATGGTCGCGCCGCACGTGTTCAGCGACGTGTTGCCGATGATGCAGGCGACCTACGAGTCGCTCGACACGCAGGGTGCGTTCCGCGTCACTGGCTACGCCACCGTCAGCCGGCGCAGCGACGACCTGACCACTGCCAACCCGACCGACACCTCGATGGCGCTTCGCGGTTATCTGGACGGCACCGGGCACTACCAGTTCTCGCCGGAATGGAGCCTCAGCGGATCGCTGCGCCTGGCCAGCGACCGTACCTTCCTGCGCCGCTACGACATTTCCCGCGACGACCGGCTGCGCACCACCGCCAGCCTTCAGAGGATCGGCACCAACAGCTATTTCGCGCTGACCGGCTGGTACGTGCAGACGCTGCGGGTGAACGACCGGCAGGGGCTGCAACCGATCGCGCTGCCCGAGATCGACTGGCGCTACCGTTTCGATGACGGGCTGGTCGGCGGCAAGGTGCAGGTCCAGTTGAACTCGCTCGCGATCAGCCGGTCGGACGGGCAGGACACGCAGCGCGCCTTTGCCAGCGCCCGCTGGGACCTGCGCCGCCTGACCAACTGGGGGCAGGAGGTGACGCTGACCGCCTATGGCCGCGCTGATGCGTACAATGCGCAGGACATCGCCAGCAGCCCGCTCATCTATCGCGGCATGGAGGGGTTCCAGGGCCGCGCGATCGGCGCGGTGGCCGCCGACGTGAAGTGGCCGTTCATCGGCGAGCTGTTCGGCGGGACGCAGCGTTTCACCCCGCGCGTGCAGGTGGTCGCCAGCCCCAAGCTGAAGAATATCGAAATCCCCAACGAGGATGCCCGCGCCGTCGACCTGGAGGATTCCAACCTCTTCGCGCTCAACCGCTTCCCCGGCTATGACCGGTTCGAGGATTCGACCCGCGTCACCTATGGCGGCGAATGGGCGCTCACCCTGCCCGGCTTCACCATCAACACGGTGATCGGCCAGAGTTATCGCCTGAACAGCCGCCCGACGATCTTTTACGACGGCACCGGCCTGTCGGATCGCTGGTCGGATTTCGTCGGGCGCACCGAGCTGCGCTTCCGCGATCTGGTCTCGGTCATCCACCGCTACCGGCTGGACAAGGACAATTTCGCCGTTCGCCGTAACGAGATCGACGCGGTCGTCGGCTCGCGCGCGACCTATGCCCAGATCGGCTATCTCCGGCTCGATCGCAACATCTTCCCCTCCATCGAGGATCTGCAGGACCGCGAGGAAGCCCGCGTCGCCGGCCGGGTCCAGTTCGCCCGCTTCTGGTCTGCCTTCGGCTCGGCGGTGATCGACCTGACCAACCGGCGCGAAGACCCCCTGTCGACCGCCAGCGGCTTCGATCCCGTCCGCCACCGCGTCGGCTTCCAATATGAGGACGACTGCGTCCGGCTCGGCTTTGCGTGGCAGCGTTTCTACAACAACACCGGCGACGCGCGCAGCGGCAACAGCTACTCCTTGACGCTGGCGTTCACCAATCTCGGCCGCTAAGCCGCTATTCAGCAAGATGCAGGCAAAGCGCGCCACAATTGCGACGTACCTTGCGGGTAAGGGCGTCGGCCTGGGTGCGATAAGGATAGCAGACACGGTGAAGCAGCCAATTCGTTCCAACGTTCGCGGCATGCGCGGCGCAGTTCTCCTGATGCTGGCGGCGGCCGCCACCGGCGCCATTGCGCAGACGGTGCCCGACCGGTCGGTGCCGGAGACCGGCGGCCTCGACATTCCGTCGAACCTCCAGATCTTCGGCAAGCTCGATCCCAATGTCCGCAAGCCGACCGCGGTGGTCAACGACACGGTGCTGACCGGCACCGATGTCGACCAGCGCATGGGCCTGATCATGGCCGCCAACCAGGCCGGCAACCTGCCCGCCGAGGAAAAGGAGCGCCTGCGTCTCCAGGTGCTGCGCCAGCTGATCGACGAGACGCTGCAGATCCAGGAGGCCAAGAGCGCCGAGATCGCTGTCACGCCCGACGAGATCAACCAGAGCTATGTCCGCGTCTCGCGCAACTTCAACCGCACGCCGGCTGAAATGGACAAGTATCTGCGCGAAGTGGGCTCGTCCGAGCGTTCGCTCAAGCGCCAGATCGAGGGCGAGCTGGCGTGGAGCCGCTATCTGCGCAAGCGCGTCGAACCCTTCGTCAATGTCGGCGAGGAAGAGGTGAAGGGCATCCTTGACCGCCTCGAAGCCGCCAAGGGCACCGAGGAGTTCAACCTCCGCGAAATCTACCTGTCCGCCAATCAGGCGACCTCGGCGCAGGTCTTCGCCAATGCCCGCCAGATCCTGGCCGAGATCCAGAAGGGACAGCAGCCCTTCGGCTATTTCGCCCGCACCTTCTCGGAGGCGTCGACGCGCGGCGTCGATGGCGATCTGGGTTGGGTGCGTGCCGCGCAATTGCCGCCCGAGCTCGCCCAGGCGGCCCAGTCGATGCAGATCGGTCAGGTCGCCGGCCCGATCGAGATCCCCGGCGGCTTCTCGATCCTGTACCTCGTCGACAAGCGCCAGGTGCTGACCTCCGACCCGCGCGACGCGCGTCTGGCGCTCAAGCAGCTGACGATCAAGTTCCCCGTCGGCACGACCCAGGCACAGGCCACCGCCCGCGCCGCCAAGTTCGCCGAGGTGACCAAGACGATCCGCGGCTGCGGCGACGTGAACAAGACCGCGGCGACCATCGGTGCGGAGGTCGTCGACAATGACGGCGTGCCGGCCCGGCAATTGCCGCCCCAGTTGCAGGACATTCTGCTGAAGATGCAGATCGGCGAGTCGACCCCGCCCTTCGGCTCGGCCGAGAGCGGCGTGCGCGCCCTTGTGCTGTGCGGTCGTGACGATCCCCCCGCCACCGGCTCGCTGCCCCGCCCCGATCAGGTCCAGCAGCAACTGGAACAGCAGCGCGTCAATCTGCGCGCGCAGCAGAAGATGCGCGATCTCCGCCGCGACGCCGTGGTGGAATATCGTTGATCGGCGCTGACGGCGTGATCCAGCCCCTGGCCGTATCGATGGGCGATCCTGCCGGCATCGGGCCGGAGATCATCGCCAAGGCCTGGGCCGCGCGTGACGAACACGGCCTGCCGCCCTTCGTGGCGGTGGGCGACGACCGGGCCATCGCCCGCGTCTGGAACGGGCCGATCACGGTCGTGCAGGACATCCGCTCCGCGGTTGCCGCCTTTCCCGACGCGCTGCCCGTCCTGTCGGTCGAGGACGCGGGCGAGATCACGCCCGGTCGGCCGGATGTGGAGGGTGCGCGCTGCGCGCTGCACGCACTCGAATTGGCGGTCGGCCTCGTCCGCTCCAATGCCGCCAGCGCGCTGGTGACCGGACCGGTATCGAAAGCGCAGCTTTACCAGATCGGCTTCACCCATCCGGGACAGACCGAGTTCGTGGCGGAACGCTGCGGCATTGCCGGTGCCAATGCGGTGATGATGCTCGCCGGCCCTTCGCTGCGCGTCGTGCCGATGACCACGCATGTGCCGCTGGCCAAAGTGCCCGGCCTGATCACCGTCGATCTCGTGCTTGCCAAGGCGCGTGCCACCGCGCGCGGTCTGTTCCGCAACTTCGGCATCGCCGAGCCTCGCCTCGCGGTTGCCGGACTGAACCCACATGCCGGGGAAAGCGGGGCGATCGGGCGCGAGGAGATCGACGCCATCGAGCCCGCCATCGCGCAGTTGCAGGCAGAGGGAATAGACATCACCGGCCCGCTCGCCGCCGACACGCTGTTCCACCCGCGCGCCCGCGCCCGCTATGACGCGGTGCTGTGCTGCTATCACGATCAGGCGCTGGTGCCGCTCAAGACGCTCCATTTCGATGAAGGCGTGAACATAACGCTCGGCCTGCCGATCGTGCGCACTTCGCCGGACCACGGCACCGCCTTCGGCATCGCCGGCATGGATGCGGCAGAACCCGGCGCGATGATCGCGGCAATCCGCATGGCCAGCGAAGCGGCGGCACACCGGGCGCGCCTCGGTCTCTGACATGACACCGCTGCATCCCCTGCCCCCCTTGCGCGACGTGATCGCCCGCCACGGCCTCGCCGCGTCAAAGGCGCTTGGCCAGAATTTCCTGTTCGATGGCCAATTGCTCGCCCGCATCGCGGCCATTCCCGGCGACCTGACAGAGGCGCAAGTGCTGGAAATCGGCCCCGGCCCCGGCGGCCTTACCCGCGCGCTGCTTCAGGCCGGCGCCCGCGTCACCGCGATCGAGCGCGACCGCCGCTGCATCCCGGCGCTCGCCGAACTGGCCGAGGCATTTCCCGATCGGCTGAAGGTGATCGAGGGCGACGCGCTGCAGGTCGATACCTCGACGCTGTTCACCACCAAGCCGCACATCGTCTCCAACCTCCCCTATAATGTCGGCACGGCGCTGCTCGTCGGCTGGCTGTCCTCGGCGTGGTTGCCCTGGTGGCAATCCTGTACGCTGATGTTCCAGAAAGAGGTCGCGGAGCGCATCGTCGCCATGCCGGATACATCGGCTTACGGGCGGCTGGCCGTCCTGGCGCAGTGGCGATGCAGCGCGAAGATCGCGATGCCGGTCCATCGCTCCGCCTTCACGCCACCGCCGAAGGTCATGTCCGCGGTCGTTCACCTCGTCCCGCAGGAGGCGCCGGAGGGCATCCGCTTCCGCACGCTCGAACGCCTGACCGCCGCCGCCTTCGGCCAACGCCGCAAGATGCTGCGCCAGAGCCTGAAAGCCGTCGCGGGTGCAGACGCCGCGATGGAGGCGACCGGCATCGATCCCACCCGCAGGGCGGAAACCGTGTCGGTCGCGGAGTTCATCGCACTGGCCCGCGCGCTGGGCTGAGGCAATCAGCCCACCCGCCCGTTCGTCGCGAGTAACCGTCGAGTAGCGGCAATGCCGCGTGTCGAGCCGGTGTATCGAGAGACGCATTGCCGCACGAAACAGTGCCGCATGCAAGCACCCGTTCCGGCTCTAGCAAGCCTGCTCGGCCGTAATCAGCCGATACGGGCAAAGCGCCCCAAAGGTCAGGGCTTGGCGACCGCCGCCTTGCTCTCCACCGCCGCGGTCGTCACCGGCGGCCCCTTGGCGATCGCCGCGGCCAGGGTCGTCACTTCGCTGCACTCGCCCTTGCAGAGCGTCCGCAGCTTTGCCAGATTTTCCTTGGCGCGCGTTACCGCGCCCTTCTTCACCAGCGCTTCGCCCTGCCCTTCCAGTGCGGACCGGTCGTTCGGCTCCAGCAACAGTGCCTCACGGTACAGCCGGATCGCCTTGCCCGGCAGGTCGCGCTGCGTCGCCAGTTCACCCAGCAGCACAAAGGCCGCCCGGTTGCGCGGATCGACCGTCACCGCGGTCTCCAGCACGTCGGTCGCCCCATCGAGATTGCCGGCGGCGCGTAACGCGCGTCCTTCCGCCAGCAATTGCAACGAGCGCGCATCGATCTGGTCATCGGGCCGCTGCCCGCTGAGCGAGGTCGATACCGACACCACCGCGAGCGCCGCTGCGAGGGTGAAGGACGAGAAGCGCATGATCGTCTCCAACTGGGGCACGGAGCGGGACGCTAGCATGGGGCCCGCAACCGCGCGACAAAAAAGCCGTCGGTGCCGTCCGCCGCCGGGTCCAGTCGCCAGCCCTGACCGTGCCGCCGACCGGCGGGGAGCGACGGTTCCTCCGCGCTCCAGCCATCGTGACGCGCCAGAAACGCCGCGATCTGGTCCGTGCCTTCTTCGTCCAGCAGCGAGCAGACGATATAGACGATCCGTCCACCCGGCCGCACCAGCGCCGCCGCCACGTCCAGCACATGCGCCTGCGTCGCCTGCAACCGTGCCAGCCGCTCGGCGGTAAGCCGCCACCGCGCCTCCGGATTGCGCCGCCAGGTGCCCGTTCCCGAACAGGGCGCATCGACGAGCACGCCGTCCGCCAGTCCGAGCCAGTCCGCCAGCGCCTCGGTTTCGCGGGCCGGGTTCATCAGTCGCGTTTCCGCGATCGTCACCCCCGCCCGCGCCGCGCGTTGCGGCAGGCGCTGCAACCGCGCCCGATCGACATCGCACGCCAGCAACGCGCCCGCATTGTTCATCGCCGCCGCCAGCGCCAGCGTCTTGCCGCCCGCGCCCGCGCACAGATCGACGATGCGTTCGCCGGGCACCGCTTGCAACACCGAGCCGACCAATTGGCTGCCCTCGTCCTGCACCTCGATCGCGCCTTCGTCGAATGGCGCGCTGGCCTCCACCGCGCTACCTGTCGGCAGGCGCACACCGTGTTCGGCAAAGGGCGTCGGTGCCGCATCGGGAAAGGCGGGCAGCACGTCGTCGCGCGTCGCCTTCAGCCGGTTGACCCGCACATCGAGCGGCGCGCGCTCGACCAGCGCCGGCAACGCCTGCCGTTCCAGCCCCGATGCCAGCAGCGCGGCCTCCAGCCAGGCCGGCGCCACGCCGCCTGCCGCGCGTGTTTCATCCGCCGAGATCGGCGCTGGGCCATGGCGCGACCCGTCGAAGGTCGCGGCCAGTTCCGCATCGGCATCCGCCAGCGCCACCATCGCCGCGCGCCCCGACGCCGGTACGTCGCCGGCGGCACGGATTGCCGCATAGACCCGCTCGCGCACCGCGCGCCGGTCTTTCGATCCGGCATAGCGCCGCTCGGCGAAATAGCGCGCGATCAGCGTGTCGGCCGCCGCGCCGCCGGATCGTGCCGCGCCGATAATCGCATCCAGCAGCTCGATCGCCGCCTGTGTTCGTGCGGCCGGGGTCATGTCTTCGTCTCCGGATCAGCGCGTGGGATAGTTCGGTGCCTCGCGGGTGATCGTCACGTCATGGACATGGCTTTCCTTCAGCCCGGCCCCCGTGATCTGCACGAAGCGCGCCCGCTCGCGCAGGTCCTTGATCGTCGCCGAACCGGTATAGCCCATCGCCGCCTTGATCCCGCCGACGAGCTGGTGGATCACGTCGCGGGCCGGGCCCTTGAACGCCACCTGCCCCTCGATGCCTTCGGGTACCAGCTTCATCTGGTCCTTGATATCGCCCTGGAAATAGCGATCCGCCGAACCACGCCCCATCGCGCCGACCGACCCCATGCCACGATACGACTTGTACGCCCGCCCCTGATACAGGAACGTCTCGCCGGGCGCCTCCTCGGTGCCCGCCAGCAGCGATCCCACCATGCAGGTCGACGCGCCGGCCGCCAGCGCCTTGGCGAGATCGCCCGAGGTGCGCAGGCCGCCATCGGCGATCACCGGCACGCCCGACTTGTGCCCTTCCTCGGCGCAACCCATCACCGCGGTCAGCTGCGGCACGCCCACACCCGCCACCACGCGCGTGGTGCAGATCGAACCCGGCCCGATACCGACCTTCACCGCATCCGCCCCCGCATCGATCAACGCCCGCGTCGCCTCTGCCGTCGCCACGTTCCCCGCAATCACCTGCACCGTGTTCGACAGCTTCTTCACCTGCTCGACCGCGCGCGCCACATCCCGGTTATGCCCATGCGCCGTATCGATGATGACGCAGTCGCATTCGGCCTCGACCAGAGCGCGCGTGCGGGCATAGCCCTTTTCGCCGACCGTGGTCGCAGCCGCGACGCGCAGCCGCCCGGCGGCGTCCTTGGTAGCGTCGGGGTAGGTCACCGCCTTTTCGATGTCCTTGACCGTGATCAGGCCGACGCAGCGATAGGCGTCGTCCACCACCAACAGCTTCTCGATCCGGCGCTGGTGGAGCAGACGGCGGGCTTCCTCCTGACCGACGCCGACCGATACGGTCGCCAGATTGTCCTTCGTCATCAATTCGGACACCGGCTGCTGCGGATTGCCGGCAAAGCGCACGTCGCGGTTGGTCAGGATGCCGACCAGCCGGCCGTCATATTCCACCACGGGGATGCCGCTGATCCGGTGCCGCGCCATCAGCGCCTGTGCGTCGGCCAGCGTCGCATCCGGGGCGATCGTGATCGGGTTGACCACCATGCCGCTTTCGAAGCGCTTCACCTGCCGCACCGCCGCCACCTGCTCCTCGACGGTCAGGTTCCGGTGCAGCACACCGATCCCGCCGAGCTGCGCCATCACGATCGCCATGTCGGCCTCGGTGACCGTGTCCATCGCGGCGGACAGGACGGGGATGTTCAGTGCGATCTCGCGGGTCAGTTGCGTCCGCGTGTCGGCGCCGCTCGGCAGGACGTCGGACTCCTGCGGTACGAGAAGCACGTCGTCGAAGGTGAGGCCGAGGCGGATGTCCATGGGGGCTGCCATTTCCTGCGAGGGGAACAAGTGGCGGGCCATGTAACCAAAGAGGCGCACGGCCGCTAGGGTGGAATGACATGGCTTGCCGCAAGCCTGTCGTGGGTCGCTCGCGCGCCCTTCGGCTGCGTGCTATACCGTACCACCACGGCCAACAGGGAGAGCAACCGAGATGGGACTGACGATCGCCGCACTGGCGCTGCTATTGGTGCTCTTCTACCTGATGTCGTCGATCAAGATCGTCCGGCAGGGTTATCAATACACGATCGAACATTTCGGCCGTTACACCACCACCGCGGCGCCCGGTTTCAACTTCTATCCCGCCTTCTTCTACCGGGTCGGCCGCAAGGTGAACATGATGGAGCAGGTGATCGACATTCCGGGGCAGGAGATTATCACCAAGGACAATGCGATGATCTCGACCGACGGGGTCGTCTTCTTCCAGGTTCTGGATGCACCCAAGGCGGCTTATGAAGTCTCCGACCTCTATGTTGCGCTGCTGAACCTGGTGACTACCAATCTTCGCACCGTGATGGGCGCGATGGACCTGGACGAAACCTTGTCGAAGCGCGACGAAATCAACGCGCGGCTGCTCAACGTCGTGGATCATGCGACCACCCCCTGGGGCGTCAAGATCACGCGCGTGGAGATCAAGGACATCCGCCCGCCCCGCGATATCGTCGACGCCATGGCCCGCCAGATGAAGGCGGAGCGGGAAAAGCGCGCCAACATCCTGGAGGCCGAAGGCTCGCGTGCTTCCGAGATCCTGCGTGCCGAGGGGCAGAAGCAGGCTCGCATCCTGGAGGCCGAGGGCCGCCGCGAATCCGCCTATCGCGACTCCGAAGCCCGCGAGCGCGCCGCGGAGGCCGAGGCCAAGGCGACGCTTGTCGTGTCGGAGGCGATCGCCGCCGGCGGCACGCAGGCGATCAACTATTTCGTCGCGCAGAAATATGTCGAGGCGGTCGGCAAGTTCGCCACCAGTCCCAACGCAAAGACGATCCTGTTCCCCGTCGAGGCGACACAGCTGATCGGCACGCTCGGCGGCATCGGCGAACTCGCCAAGGAAGCACTGGCCTCCACGCCTGAAAAGGCGAACCGGCCCGGCAACGTCACGGTGCCGCGCACATGATCGGGGGCGACATCGGGGCGCCGGGCATCTGGACGGCGGCGGGGCTTGTTCTCGCCATCGCCGAGTTGTTCGTCCCCGGCGTCTTCCTCATCTTCCTGGCCATCGCGGCCGGCATAACGGCAGCACTCGCCTGGGCACTCCCCGACCTGCCCGTCGCGGCCCAGCTGGGTGCCTTTGGTTTATGGAGCGGTGTCGCCGTTCTGATCGGGCGACGCTGGTACCGGGACTATCCGGTCGAATCGACCGACCCGCGCCTCAACGATCGCGCGGCGCGGATGATCGGCCAGATCGCGACCGTCACCACCCCGATCCGCGGCGGCGAGGGTCGCGCCCGTATCGGCGACGGCGAATGGCCGGCGCGCGGCCCCGATGCGGAAGTCGGCGCCCGGCTGAGGATCGCCCATGTGGAAGGCACGACCGTGTTGCTGGAGCCGCTGTCGGACTGAACGGTCGCGGTGTTCGGCCGACGGCCGTCTACGGGGGGATCGATGGTGCGAAACCCCTGTCGCGTTGGCGCGGCTTATGGCAAAGCGTTCGCGTGACGTTCCCATCCTGCCAAATGCCCGTCGTCCGGTCAGGGCCAGCCCGCCGGCCATGACCCACGTTCTCAACATCGCATCCTCGATCCTCGGCCAGCCTTGGCAGTGGCGCGCCACCGCGGCGGACGGCCGCGACGGCATGGCCCCGGACGATCTCGTCACGCAATTGCTGCTCGCGCGGGGATGCCCACCCGAAGCGCTGGACGACCACCGATCGCCGTCCATTCGCGGCTTCATGCCCGATCCCTCGATGTTCCGCGACATGGACCGGGCCGCAGAGCGGCTCGCCGATGCCGTACAAGCAGGCGAGCCGATCGCGATCTTTGGTGATTACGACGTCGATGGCGCGACCTCTGCCGCCCTGCTGCTGCTCGTACTGCGCGATCTCGGGCTGGAGGCCCGCCCCTATATTCCCAATCGTCTGTTGGAAGGCTATGGTCCGTCCGGACCTGCGCTTCTTCGACTGAAAGACGAAGGCGCATCGCTGATCGTCACGGTCGATTGCGGCGCGCAGGCTTTCGACGCCCTGGCCGTGGCACGCGACGCCGGGATCGACATCGTGGTGGTCGATCACCACAAATGCGCCGCCGCGCTTCCGCATGCCCATGCCCTTGTCAATCCGAACCGCCTCGACGAGGGCGAGGGCGCAGCCCATGGCCATCTGGCAGCGGTGGGGGTGTGCTTCCTGCTCGCCGCGGCGCTCATCCGAACGTTGCGCATGCGTGGCCATTTCGGGGACCGTGCCGAGCCACGCCTGATCGACCATCTCGATCTCGTTGCGCTCGGCACCGTGGCGGATGTGGCGCAACTCCGCGGCCTGAACCGGGCCTTTGTGGCACAAGGGCTCAAGGTCATGGCCCAGCGCCGCAATCCTGGCGTCGCCGCCTTGATCGAGGCGTCGCGGCTTACCCGTGCGCCGACCTGCGCCGATCTCGGCTTCGCACTCGGGCCGCGTATCAACGCCGGAGGCCGGGTCGGCCGGGCGGATCTCGGTGTGCGCCTGCTCACCACACGCGATCCCGCCGAGGCACAGGCGATCGCGATCGAACTCGATCGCTTGAACGATGAGCGCCGCCAGATCGAGGCTGGTGTTCAGGCGACCGCCGAGACGCTTGCCGCAACCGGCAGCCGCGTGGCCGTCGTGGCCGGACACGGCTGGCATCCCGGTGTGATCGGCATCGTTGCCGGACGCCTCAAGGAAAAGCTTGGCCGACCTGCCGTCGTCATTGCGCTGGACGAGAACGGCATCGGCAAGGGATCCGGCCGCTCGATCACCGGCGTCGACCTCGGCGCTGCGATCCTGGCCGCCAAGGAACACGGCATCCTCACCGCGGGTGGCGGTCATGCCATGGCGGCTGGCCTGACTGTCGCGGAGGACCGGCTGGACGATCTGGCAGTATTTCTCGAGGAACGCCTGGGCGAGGCGGTGGACCGGGCCAGTGAGGGCCGCTCCCTGCTTCTGGATGCGGTTCTGTCTCCGGCCGGGGTAAATGCTGCCCTTGTCGAGGCGATGGAGGCCGGCGGTCCCTACGGCGTCGGCTGGCCTGCTCCCCGCGTAGCGGCCGGCCCATTCCGCATCATCCGCGCCGACCTGGTCGGAACCGATCATGTCCGCGCTATCGTGGCCGGTCCCGACGGCGCGCGTTTGAAGGCGATGGCCTGGCGCTCCGCCGCCTCCGCGCTCGGCCAGGCGCTTCTCAGCGCCGGCCCTTCGCGCACCTTGTGGTTGGCCGGGCGCCCCAAGCTCGATGACTGGTCCGGCCGCAATGTTGCAGAATTGCACGTGGATGATGCCGCATGGGTCGATTGACCGCTTGACGGAGTCCGACAAGTCCTCTAGGCGCACCTCCACGCCTGACGGCCCCTTCGTCTAGCGGTTAGGACGCGGCCCTTTCACGGCTGAAGCACGGGTTCGATTCCCGTAGGGGTCACCACTCCCACGCCAAGTCGCGGAGTTTGACGGAAAACGGCGGAAATCAACGCTTCATTAGGTGCCCGATGCTACGAAAGGGTGCTACGAATGGGGCGTCGGATGAGTCACTCGCACAAGCGCGCGAGCTCGCGAAATGCATGGTTCCGGATGGATGTCCCCAAGGACATTCGTCACCTCGCGGGCAAGACGTCCTGGCAGCATTCCCTGAACACCGCAGAGCCGAATCTCGCCGCACAGCGTCGCGCTACGTGGAGCGCGCACTACAAGGGCGAGGTGATCCGGCTGCGGATGCTTGCGGCGCAGGAGGCACAGCAATCCACCGACGCGCTTGTCGACCAGGCCTTCGACAAGCTGGCTCAATTCTCCTGCTCGATGGATCTGGCGGTTGCGGGCGAATTGCAGAAGCTTGCATCCATCGTCCGGTCGTCGTGGAGCAATGCTCATGCCCAAGCCGTGGAACGGCAGCATCTCGGCGAGGCCTGGACGAGCCTGCTCGACCCGGAACCAGCGTCGATTCCGTCGATCGACGACGATGAGGAGCGCCGCCGGTTCCAGCTCCGCGCCGAAATCCTCGAGAGCAACGCCGCGACCAGCGGCATCGTCTACCAGGAACTCGCCCGCGAGTTGCTGTCGCGCGGCGTGTACGAACCGCTGCACTTCGCCATCAGCTACCTGCCCTATTTGGTCCCGGCCATCGATCTCTCCACGAAAGCTGCCTATAACTGCGTCGCGCAGGCTTATCTGACGCGACTGGCCGAGCATGCGTTCGGCTCTTGGCCGGTGGGCATCCGTGAAGCACTGCGGCCCGTCGTCACGTCGGCGACGAACAGCGTTGCCGCGCCAGCGATTGCGCCGGCGCCACCGACGTTTCCGGCAGCATTACCCTGCCCTGCGCCGGCCCATCATCACACGCTGTCCGAAGCTTTCGATCTCTGGCGCAAGCGCAAGCGGATCACCGGCAAGGACAAGACCGCCGACGAGTTCGCCAAGGCGATCGCGCGCTTCGAAGAACTCACCGGCACCAGCATGGTGGGAGCAATCACGCCCGCGATGGTGCGCATGTTCATTTCGCTGGTCGAGCAACTGCCCTTCCGCCCGAAGAAATGCGTCAGCGCTCTGCCGCTAATCGAGCAGATCGCCCTGGCGCATGCAAAAGCTTTGCCGACGCTGTCGCCGCCGACGGTCGGCAAGCAGCTGACCGCCCTTCGCGCGATCCTGAGCGTGGCCAAGGATGCGGATTGGATCGCCAGCAATCCGGCGCAAGGCATCTCGGTCGAGGGAGCCACCTGGGAGGGCGACGAACGCGACCACTTCTCGGATGAGGACATGCGGCGCATCTATGCCTCGCCGCTGATGACCGATCCCGATGCCTGCGATGACACGATGTTCTGGATCCTGTTCCTGGCACCGTTCCACGGATCGCGCCCGGGCGAGCATTGCAAGCTCAAACCGAGCGAGATCGTGCAGGATGATGGCGAATGGGTCATGCGGTTCCGCCGGGATCGCCGCATCCGCCCCACCGCTGCCATGAGCAATGAAACACGCCCGCGGCGGCAAAAGACGCGCAGCTCGGTCCGCGACGTGCCGATCCACTGGATTCTACTCGAAGCGGGCTTTGTTGACTTCGCCCGCCGGCAGCGAAACCGTGGCGCGGAGTGGCTGTTCGACGATCTCGAGGCCGACAAGTATGGCGACCGGTACAAATACCTGTCACGCCGGATCAACGATGCCTTGCGCAAGCTCGGCATCCATGAACCGGACAAGTCCTTTTACTCCACCCGCCATACCATGAAGCGCGAGGGACGGCGGCTCAGGATTGACAATCAGAGCCTCGACCAGCTTGCCGGCCATGCTCCGGTGTC
Organism: Sphingomonas carotinifaciens; assembly: GCF_009789535.1. Lineage (NCBI taxonomy): Bacteria > Pseudomonadati > Pseudomonadota > Alphaproteobacteria > Sphingomonadales > Sphingomonadaceae > Sphingomonas > Sphingomonas carotinifaciens. The sequence continues at coordinate 2,640,769 of NZ_WSUT01000005.1, forward strand.
GGTGGGGGGTCGCTACGGGCAAGGATCATCCACCGAAACGCTTAAGGCCGACCTCGATCGCCTGGAATTTCGAAGTGTACCGTGGGACGACGTTGTCGTCTGCGCTCAGAAACGCCTCGTCCGCCTTGGAGCCGACAGGGGCGGCGCTTGATAACGCCAACGCGTGTTGAATGCCTGCTTTTGACGGTCCCCCGGTTTCTCATCCGGGCAGGATGCGAGCTTCCGGACTGCATGACGGTCCCCCGGTTTCTCATCCGGGCAGGATGCGAGCTTCCGGACTGCATCCGCCGGGGTTAACCCCGGCGGATGCAGCATATTCGGCTGGCGTCAGCCAGCCAAGCGCCGTGTGAGGACGGCTCTCGTTATAGTCCCGCCGCCAGGCCTCGATCTTGGTTCTTGCGTCCGCCAGTGACAGGAACCAGTGGCTGTTCAGGCACTCGTCACGCAGGCGGCCGTTGAACGACTCCACAAAAGCGTTGTCGGTCGGTTTGCCCGGCCGCGAGAAGTCGAGCGTGACGCCGTTCTCGTACGCCCATCGATCCAGTGCTTTCGAGATGAACTCCGGACCATTGTCGACCCGGATGGTCTTGGGCGCACCACGTGTCGCCGAAATCCGCGTCATTGTCGCCACGACCTGTTCACCCTTGATGCCCTGGTCGACATCGATCGCCAGCGCTTCACGGGTGAAGGCATCGACCACCGTCAGCGCCCGCAGCCGTCGGCCATCGAACAAGGCATCCGAGACGAAGTCCATCGACCACATCTCGTTAGGCGCCGACGCTGCGGGCTGGCGTTCGCGGTTCGCAGCGCTGACGTTGCGCCGAGGACGTTTGAGCCGGAGGCTCAGCCCATCTTCCCGGTAGAGCCGATAGACGCGCTTATGGTTCACCAGCCAGCCTTCCCTGCGTAGCAGGATGTAGATCCGGAAATAGCCGTAGCGCACCCGTGCCGCCGCCAGATCGTGGATGCGCAACCGCAGCGGCGCCTGGTCAGGCTTGTGCGACACGTACCGCACCGACGAGCGGTCGACGCCGAGCGCGAGGCAGCTACGCCGCTCGCTGACGCCATGGGACGCCTGGACGTGCGCGACGATCTCGCGCCGTCGCCCAGGCGTCAGAGCTTTTTTGCGAGCACGTCCTGCAGGATATGCTTGTCCAAGCTCAGATCCGCGACGAGTTGCTTGAGCTTACGATTCTCGTCCTCGAGCTGCTTGACCCGCCGCAGCTCGCCGACGCCCAGCCCGCCATACACCTTCTTCCAGCGGTAGAACGTCTGCTCCGACACGCCCATCCGGCGAATAACCTCGGCCACCGGCGTGCCCATCTCCGCCTGCTTCAGCGCAAACGCAATCTGCTCTTCCGTGTACCTCGACTTCTTCATGTTCCAGCTCCTTGCCCGCAGGCTTCAAAGGGCCGGAAAACTCTCACTCAACATGGATGAAAAAACAGGGGGGACGTCAATCCCCGATGGTCTGCCGCAAGCCTATAGCGGTCAGATTGTGCACGAACTACGGCTGATCGGCGAACTCGGCTAACCGCGGCATCTCCGCAAAGATGACGACGGCTTTCTCGCAAGCGCAACCGCGCGATCTCGGACGCCTGATCCGCTAACGACGCCCTTGTCGATACTGGCGGCTTCGTCGCCGGGCTGGCTGGCGGGGCACTGCTCTCCCGCTGCTTGCGCTGCCAGCGACGCAGCAGCGTGGGCACAATACCCAATCCAGCCGCTATCTCAGCCTGCGGGCGGCCGCTCGTCTCCCACAGCGCCACAGCCTCGCGCTTGAACTCGTCCGTCAAACGACCCTTCGGCGTACTTGCCATCAAAACACCTCTTGGCTCCGCAGAGCCTCTCATCGGTGTCCGTCAAACAGGGGGTAGATCACTCCTCATCATCCTCAATCCTCCGCACACGTTGGTAGGACTAAACGGCAGGCAAGATCGAGGCGTAAAGCCGTCTCGCGCTGCTCGACTCCGCATTTTCCTCCTTGACCTTAGCAATAATTATCATACCGTATACGAAACGGACGGATCGGGAAGGTGAATTCGAGAACAATCTCAATTTCTTGGATCATCGAATCAGCATTAGCCCACGCGCAACATATTGGTATCACTATTACAGGTTTGATAGTTCCGCCCGCATTATCGAAGCCGCCTTAACGTCTCCGGCACACCACTCGTTAGTACCGTGAGATCGCAGATCTCTTTTTCCCGAGTTCGACAAACAAGGCGCAGAAGAACGGCAAAAAAGCGTAAAACTTCACAGTCAAACTATGGGTTAAGCTTACCGTTCAAATTATGCACTCTGACCCACAGATCTCTGATCGCAACACGTCGTTTACAAACATTTCAACATGTTTACCGGCAAAAATGCTGGGAGCATCAGCTAGTACTTGGAGGGGGATAAATGAAAGCGCAACATCTTAGAATCACGATCGGCGCCTCGGCCTTGATCCTTGGAATGAGCGCACCGGTATCGTCGATTGCGGCACCAACGCTTCAACAGGCCGAGTTTGAGCCAGCGGTGAAGACGAAGGCCGAGTTAGCGGCCGAACGACGAGCGGCGCGTCGCGTCGCTCGTGCACGCGCGCGCCGGAAGGGAGGCACCGCAAGGTCCGGCGTCACAGTTCCTGGTCGTGAGGGATCCGCAACAGTTGAGGGCGGTGACATCATCGTGACCGGCCTGCGCGAGAGCGTCAGCAAGTCCATCGACAAGAAGCGCAAGGCGCGACAGATCGTTGACGTCATTACCGCCGAGGATGCCGGCAAGCTGCCGGACAACAACGTGGTGGAGGCGATGGCACGCGTCACAGGCATCACGGTGACCCGGGCTGGAGGACGTGCTAACGGATTCAACATCCGCGGCCTTGCAGGCGTGCAGACGACCGTGAATGGCGTGGAGGGCTCCACTGCGCCTCTGCCCGGTGGCGAGGGGCGCACGCTCGCACTCGAGAGCCTACCCGCAGATCTCATCAAGTCGGTGGAGGTGTACAAGACCCGTACTGCGGATCAGATCGAGGGCGGCATCGGGGGCTCGGTGAACATTGAGTTGCGCCGACCGCTCGATCTGAAAAAGGGACTGACCGCGGCAGGCAGCATTCGCGGCACCTATGCCGAACAGGGCAAGCTCTGGAGCCCTTCGGTTAGCCTGCTGGTGGGCACGCGCTTCGACACCAGCGTAGGTGAGATCGGCTTCCTGCTCAACGGCGCCTATTACAAGCAACCCTATGCCGAGGCGTACAACGTCAGCGAGTCTCCCGATCTGCTGGGCGGGCCGGACTCCCGCATCCGCGCCAGCCTGCCCGCTGGGGAAAGGGCGACACTCGTTGCGCCTTATCGAGCACAATACGGCACGAACGATGGTGAACGGGAGCAGAAGTCTCTGAGCGGCGTCATTCAATGGCGCGCTACCGATAGGCTGAACTTCGTACTCGAAGCTTCTTACACGGGAGAGCAGTATTCGGACGAGTCGAGCTCGCTTTACGTCCGGACGCGAGAGGACCCGTATGTGCTGAGCAACATCAGAACGGCACCTACGGGGGTCTTACTCGGCTACGACATCACCAATCCCCAATTCGCGGATGGTACGTTCGCCAACTTCGGAAACATTGCCGCCGGCTTTGATGGTGGAGAGAACCGGGGCAAGTCGGAGAACTACCGGACGAATTTTGAGGCGCACTTTGAAACCGAAGGCGTGCGAATCGATGGCAGCGCGCAGTACCAGTGGAGTAACAATGACTACCACGGCATAGGTCATGGCGGCAGCTACTCCGGTTTATCCAAGGTCCGTGTCGATTTCGACTCGCCGAAGGTGCTTGGCAACGGACCGTACTTCGACTTCAACGTCAGTCCCACAAACGCCGATCTCGCGCGAGTCCAGTACCTGCGCGATAATCTAGGTCACGGCGACAATCAGCAGTTCTCGGCGCAGATTGACGTGTGGAAGGAGTTGGACAACAACGGCGTGCTGCGTGCAGCGAAGTTCGGCGGACGGTTTTCCCGCAACACCGCCTTCTTCCGCGACAGCTACAGGTTCGCGGGTTATTTCGATCCGGCACTGTCGCTACCGACCTCAACGATCCCGGGCGTCTCGACCAGATTGGTCACTCCCAATCTTCCGGGCGGCTCGCCGCTGTCGTGGGTTCAATTGAACAATCGCGAACTTTACGACAACTGGGGCGCGGTCACCAAGTTCATCGCCGGCAGCAGATACGAGTTCCTTGATGGCCCGGGCCGCGACGAAGGTGCCGCGGCATTGTTCGCCACGCCAGAGCCATCGGCCGCCAACCCGACCCTGACCAGCGCCTCAGAAGAGAACGTCTTCGCGTCCTACGGAACCCTAGACTATGCCTTCAACGCGGTCTTCCCCGTCGACGGCAACATCGGGCTCAGATATGTCAACACATGGGGCAACATCAACGGCTCGAGCATCCGCTTGGGAACGCCGATCATCGATCCCGTCACGAAGTTGCCAACTGGCGAGTTCGGCCCGGACAGCCGAGAAATCACAGCGGTCAGGATCAACTATACGGACTTGCTGCCCAGCGCCTTCGGCACCGTCCACTTCACGGACAAGCTACAACTGCGTATCAGCTACAGCCACAACGTTCAGCGCCCGAGCCTGTTTCTTCTTCGCAACTCCCGCGTCATCAACTATCGCGATCCCAACGACCGACTGTATGCGGGCAATCCCAATCTGAAGCCCACGACCACCGACGATTACAACGCCTCGCTCGAATGGTATCCTGCTCCGGGAAGCACCGTGTCCGTCGCTGCATTCCGCAAGAACCAGACGGGCTTCATCTACGAGACTGCCCAGATCGAGCCGGTTCCGGAACTCGGAAATCAGAACCGCATCGTCGTTCAGCCCAGGAACGCGGGTCCTGGACGCACGCAGGGCATCGAGTTCCAGGCCACCGGCTTCTTCCGCTTCCTTCCTGGCTTTCTACGGAACCTTGGCGCAACGGTGAATGCGACATGGATCCCGACGGCAGACGTGTCTCTACCGCGTCAGATCGAAAGCGAGAACGCGAACGATCCGATCCAATACGAATTCGTCCGCAAACGTGCGCCCTTCACGTCGAGAATGTCCTACAATTTGATCGGTTACTATGAGACGCCTGTCTTCAGCGCCCGCCTGGCCTACAACTGGCGCTCAAGCTACCAAACGGACGTCAACGCCATAAACGAGACCTACATTATTTCGTCGAACCCGACGCAACGTCTCGATGGTGCGATCAACTTCACACCCGTGAAGTACCTCACGTTCAGTTTGGAAGGGCAGAACCTTCTGAGAAACGTCGATAGAAGCTACTACTATCTTTATCCCGAACTGCCCGTCGGATTGCGAGCCATGGCTAGAACCATCACGGGAAGTGTTCGCTTCCGCTTCTGACCGTATCTACCGGCCTAGGCGCCGCGCCGCCTAGGCCCCCGAAGGACCGATCGCCTGGACTCTCGCCACCCTCGTTTTGATGGATTGCTGAGGTCCAGATGGTCGGGGCCAGCGCAGAGACGCGGAGTTCCAGGCACCACGGGCGGATGTCGGCGTGGCACCGCTCACGTCACCGCCCTCCCAGATAGCGTGTTCCGGTACTGCGCGTCGATCAAGCGAACGATGCAGCGATCGTGCGGCCCGCGGCCGCACTCCATCTGCCGCGGATCGCCGCGTTTCGGCTCCCACCGGTCTCATTGCCGTGGCAGATCGAGCGTCCTCCGCCGGACCGTCATCGCTGCGCGGAGACCGTACGCGATCATGACCTCTGTGACGCCAGGTCGGTCGGTGGCCGCAAGGACGATGTGACGGCCCGCACCGCCGGCAAGGCACTGCCGAGCGGGATCGGCGTCAGGCCCGGCGGATGGCCCGCCAACCCTCGTCATCTGCCCCACACGGCACCTTATGCTGCATCGACCTACGCTGCCCGAGGACGCGGCACACCCGTCGTTCAGACACATCAGCACCTCTCGCGCCTGGTCGATGCACCGCAGGCACCGTTCAGGGATCAGAAGTTTCCCTGCGCCGCCTCCTGCAGAATCAGATTATCGAGCGTCAGGTCCGAGATCGCGCGCGCCTCAGCCGGGCATTGTCCTTATCCAGATCCTTCATTCGCCGCGTCCGGTCCGTCTTCAGATCATCATACTCCTTGCGCCACCGGTAATAAGTTTGCTCGCTGACTGCTCTACACGAGTGATGACCTCCATCCGCCCCGTCCGCACTCTCCTAACAGAGTACGAAAGGACCTTCCCGAGAGCCGATGGCCTCAAGCAACCGCGTCGCGCCCGCAACACGCGTCAGGCCGGACGCTTACCCGAGACGAAAGTATCGAATAGCCGCGACCGTTGAGTAACCGGCACGATATCGCCGTATCCGACGGTCGTGACGGTGATCATGGTGAAATAGAGGATGTCGGCAAAGGTGACCGGCTTGCCCGAGGATCGGTGCAGGCCGTCGCAATCGAACCGATGAACCGCCAGCGCGATGCTGATAAGCGCTAAAGCGAGCGAGGCCCGCCATGGCAAGCTTAGCCAAATCGGCGTGCGGCTGCGTCGATAAAGGTGATGACTAGGCCTTTGGCTGTTAATCTCCACAACGTAGGGTCAGTTATCGGCGGTTGATGCAGGTGTACCCTGCCTCGGCGCCTCGAAGCTCGCCCAATCGCCTTCTTCGCTTGGGCGGGGCGGTGGGCCAGCGATACCGTCGGTTTCGCGACCGGTTCGGAGCCGGTGCAGGTGTACCTTGGCGATCATGTTGGCCGAAATTGGCGCTGTGATGAAAAGAAACAGCGAAATCAGAAGTTCATGCACGGTCCAGACGCCGAGCCGCGCCTGGAAATAGATGATCGAGGCAAGGAGAAGCGCACCAAGGCCGAGCGTCGTTGCCTTGGTCGGCCCATGCAGCCGCTCCATGGTCGATGGCAGGCGGACCAGGCCCCAACTTCCGATAAGTGCGAAGCCGGCGCCCAGAAGCACCAGCACGACAATGGTGATGTCGGCGATAATGCTCATTCCACGATGTCCCCGCGGAGGATGAATTTGCAAAAGGCGATAGTGCTGACGAATCCGACCATCGCCAGCAACAGAGCGGCTTCGAAATAGGTATCGTTGTTGTCGTTCATACCGATCAGGACGATCAGCGCGATCGCGTTGATGACCATCGTGTCGAGCGCGACGATCCGGTCGCCCAGTGCAGGTCCATGGAGCAGCCGCCACATGTTCAGCAGCAAGGCAAGCGCGATGCAGCCAGCCGCGATATGAAGCGCAATGTCGATCATGCGAAAATCCGTTGCAGACGTGCTTCGTAGCGTGCCTTTATTCGTGCGACCTCCGCCGCGTCGTCGGCGACATCGAGCGCGTGGACCAGCAGGAAACGCCCATCGGCCGAAACGTCCGAGGACACGGTGCCGGGCGTCAGGCTGATCGTGCCGGCCAGCATGGTAATCGCTTCCGGCGTGGCCAGGTCGATCGGCACGATCAACCAGCGTGCATGCAAATCACGGTTGCGCCGAAACAGGATCAACCATGCGACCTGAAAATTCGCGAGAATGATGTCGAGCCCTACTATGGCCAGATAGCCCGCAAGGGCGCTGCCGAAACGTACCCGGGGCCGGTCCGGCCAGAAAGGCTGTGTGAATTTGGGCAGGATCAGCGCGAAGATCCCGCCCAGTACCACGCCCCCGACCGTGATGTTGTTGACCATCAACAGCCAAACGACCAGCAGCATCGCCGAGAGCGCTGGATGGGGCAGCAGCCGCTTCATAGCGTCGCTCCCAATATCGCTGTAACATAACGATCAGGAGCCATGACCTGCACGGCGGTGGCGCGTGTCTGGGTCGTCACCCACCCCGCCGCTATGGTGAGCAACACCAACATAGCGAGCAGCATGATCGGCGCGACGAACTCGGCGTTCGACCGCCGGGAAGCTGCGATGGCGTCGGCGTGCTCCGGTGCGGCTTTCCAGAACAGGGTCGAGCCGCTGCGCGAGAAGCCGATGACACCTACGAGCGTGGTTGCGAGGATCGTCGCCCAGATCACCTGCCATCCCGTGATCCCAAAACTCGCGTCGAGGATCAGCAGCTTGCCAACAAACCCTGCCAGCGGCGGCAGCCCAACGGCCGCGATCGCCGCGACGAGGTACAGCAGCCCAGCCATATCCTGCCCGGCAAAGTGCGGGCTCGGCACGATCGCGTCGGCATATTGCCCGCGACGCCGCATCGTTACATCGGCAACGAGAAACAAGGCCGCTCCCGCCAGCGTCGCCTGTACCAGATAGTAGAGCGCGGCCGCCAGCGTCACCTCTTGCCATAAGGATACAGGCATAAGCAGCGTGCCCGTGGACGCCAGTACCGCAAACGCCGCCTGTTCGCGCATCCCGCGTGCTGTCAGTATCCCGACAAAGCCGATAACAGCCCCAAGGATGGCGGCGGGCAGCAGATAGGGTGCCGGCACCCAGGACGCGGCGCCCGCCTGTGCGCCGAAGATCAAGGGCACGGTGCGGATCATTGCGTAGACGCCGACCTTGGTCATGATCGCGAAAAGGGCGGCGACCACCGGCATCGTGGCGGCATAGGTGCGCGGCAACCAGAGATGGATCGGCACCACCGCCGCCTTCAGGCCGAACACCGTCATGAGCAGTAGCCCGGCAATGCGGAGCAGCCCCTGATCCGCTGGCCCGAGCAGTACGACCTTGACGGCCAAATCCGCCATGTTGAGCGTCGCGGTGAGGCCATAGAGCAGGCCCAGCGCGATCAGGAACAGCGCTGACCCGACGATATTGACGACGACATACGCAACCCCGGCCTTGAGACGCAGTGCGCCTTGTCCGTGCAGCATCAGGCCATAGGAGGCGATCAGCAGCACCTCGAAGAATACGAAAAGATTGAACAGGTCGCCGGTCAGGAATGCGCCGTTCAGTCCCATCAGTTGGAAATGGAACAGCGGATGGAAATGCCAGCCCCGCTGGTCGGCGCCGGTGATAATCGCGTGGACCAAGACGCTGATTGCCAGCACCGCCGCCAGCACCAGCATCATCGCAGCAAGACGGTCGAGTATCAGGACGATCCCGAACGGCGCCGGCCAGCCGCCGAGCGTATAGCTACGGATAACATCATCCTGCGCTATCACAAACGCGGCGATTGCCGCGACCAGCATCGCGGCGCAACCCGCAAGCGACACGGTCACCGCGGCCATCTTATGCCGGCGCATGAGCAACATCGTGACGGGCGCGATCACCGCCGGGATGACGATCGGTGTGATCGACAGATGGTCGAGAAGGATCACGATGCGCCCTCCCCGTCTGTCTTGATCATACCATCGACCTGGTCCGACCCGCTTTCGAGGAAGCTGCGCAAGGACAGGATCACGGTCAGGGCGGTCATGCCAAAGGTGATGACGATTGCGGTCAGGACAAGCGCCTGGGGAAGTGGATCGGCATGCTCTACCACGTCCTTGGCATAGAGCGGTGGCCGATCAACGATCAGCCGACCGATCGCAAACAGAAACAGATTGACCGCATAGGACATCAGCGTCAGCCCCAGCACCACCTGAAAGGTTCGGCCACGCAAGGCCAGATAGATGCCACCCGCAACCAGCATGGCGATGGCGGAAGCGACGAGGAATTCGAGGCTCATGCGGCATCATTCCCATCGTGCTTGGCAGCCCGCTGCGCGACATGGGCGAGTTGCGCCAGCGCCATCGTTACCGCGCCGACCACGACACAGACGACGCCCAGATCGAACAGCGTCGCCGTCGCAAGCTCCAACTCGCCAATCAGCGGCAGATGAAAATGGCCGAAGCTGCTCGTCAGGAATGGTGCGCCGAACAGCAGCGAACCAAGGCCCGTCGCCACCGCGATCAGCACGCCCGATCCGATGAGCTGATGTTCTCCGATCCGTCGCCGGGCATCGGTCCAATCGAAGCCGGAAGCCAGATATTGCAGCAGGATTGCGATGGAGAAGACCAAAGCCGCGATAAAGCCACCGCCCGGCTGATTATGTCCGCGCAGGAAGATGTATAGTCCAACCAAAAGCGCGAGTGGTAGCAGCAACCGTGTCGCCATCACGAACATCACCGGGTGCCGCTCCGGTGAAAAGCGGTCCCGGGAACGCCATTCGCGCAACCGTCGGCCGGCAATGCCATGCGCAGCTGGTTCGAGCAGTGCAAAGATCGCCAGCCCGGCGATGCCGAGAACCGTGATTTCACCCATGGTATCGAAGGCGCGGAAGTCGACCAGCGTGACGTTGACGACGTTGGTACCCCCGCCACCCGAATAGCTGTTCTCCCAATGGAAACGCGAGATCCCCTCGCGCGCTGCTCGCGTCATGATCGCCCAGGCGAGCCAGCCGGTGCCGATCCCGCCGACCGCCGCAATCGTGCCGTCACGAACCCGGCGAGATAGGCTGGAGAAGCGCGGCGGATTGCCGGGAAGCAGATGCAGTGCCAGCAGCATCAGCAGGATCGTCACCACCTCGACAGCGATTTGCGTCAGGGCAAGGTCGGGGGCGGACAGGTGGATGAAGGCCAGGGCCATGATCAGGCCGATGACGCTGATGAATATCAGTGCGAGATAACGCTGCCGATCGGTCACCAACACCGCCACCGTCGCCATGATCAGCGCCGCCCAAGCGACGATCGCCGCCGGAGACGCGGATGTGCTCGGACGCGCTCCCGCCGATATACCAAAACGCCATGCGGCATCGACGCATAGCGCCACCGCGACAACGAACAGCACCAATAGATAGCGTTGCAGCGACGCGACGTGGATGATGCTTGATAGATGACGAAGCCGTTCCACCGATGCCGCCATAATCCTATCGAACAGGCGTTTGGCGTCGAGTGACGGCAGGCGAGCGACCGCCCTGGCAAAGGCTGAATAACGCGAAAGCACCACGAGCGCGATTGCCACCGCGCCAAGGCTCATCACCAAGGCAGGATTGATGCCATGCCAGAGCGCCAGATGTAATTCCGGTTTCGCTGCCCGCGTCACCGCCGCACTTGCAGCGGCCACCAAAGGGCCCGCCAACATCATCGGCAATAATCCGAGTGCCAGAGCCAGCGCACCGAGAATGGCAGGCGGCCCGAGCAGGATCGCTCCCGGATCATGGGGCGCGGCGACCTTGCCCGCGTATCGCTTGCCGAAATGCAGCGCTATGCCGTAGCGCAGCGAGTACGCCGCTGACAGCATCGCGCCAATCGTCGCCAGCACGGGCACCAATAGCCCCTGCCCTGCCAACGTCGTGTGGACGCTTTCCTCCAGCATCATCTCCTTGGAAATGAATCCGCCGAGCGGCGGCAACCCCGCCATCGCAGCAGCAGCCAGCACTCCGAGCGTCGCGGTAAGCGGCATCACTGCGGCCAGACCGCTGAGGCGCCGAATGTCACGCGTGCCGGTTTCGTGATCGATGATGCCCGCATGCATGAACAGCGCCGCCTTGAAAGCGGCATGGTTCAAGATGTGAAAGATCGCCGCCGTCACGGCCGCGCCCGTGCCGAAGCCGAGCAGCATGACCATCAGCCCCAATTGGCTGATCGTCGAGTAGGCAAGAATGGCTTTCAGGTCGAAGCGGAACAGCGCCACGCCCGCGCCAAAGAGCATGGTTATCAAGCCGATTGGCACAACGATGGCGAACCACAGGTCGCTTCCCGCCAGCACGGGCCAAAGCCTGGCAAGCAGGAACACGCCCGCCTTCACCATTGTCGCCGAATGGAGATAGGCGCTGACCGGGGTCGGTGCGGCCATCGCATGCGGCAGCCAGAAGTGGAACGGAAACTGCGCCGACTTGGTGAAGGCACCCACCAGGATCAGGATCAGGATCGCCGGGTAGAAGGCCGAAGCCTGCACCAATTCGACCCGCGACAGGATCGTCGCCAAGTCATAGCTGCCCGCAGCCTTCCCGAGCAGTATCATGCCTGCGATCAGCGCGAGACCACCGCCGCCGGTGATCGTCAGCGCCATGCGAGCGCCCTGCCGCGCATCGGCCCGGTCACGCCAGAAGCCAATGAGCAGGAAGGACGCCAGGCTGGTCAGTTCCCAGAATACCAGCATCAGCAGCACGTTGCTGGACAGGGCGATGCCGACCATCGCCCCTTGGAACAGCATCAGGAACGACAGGAACCGCGCCGTCGGCTCGCCCTTGGCCAGATACCCTTGCGCGTAGATGATGACGAGCAGTCCGATGGCGAGGATGAGTCCGGCGAACAGTAGCGCCAGCGGGTCGAGCCACAGGCTGAAGTTGAGGCCGAGGGCCGGTAGCCACGCGATCGTCACCGCCGGGATTTGGCCGGAAAGTACAGCACTTACCTGCGACAGCAACACGGCCAGTCCGCCCGCACTGCCAATTGCGGCGATCAGCATGTGGGCGCTACGCGACGCGTGCCGGGCCAGCATCAACAGGATGACCGTGGCAAACGGCAGGACAATAAGGGTCAGCAACACCATCCGCAGCTCCCTTATGCAACTGGCCGGATCACGCCCCGATAGCGGCGGGCAAGGCCGTTGGTGACCGCCCGTGAACTTTTCGAAGTCGAGAAGGCGCGGCGCGGCTCAGAGCGCGCGGCCGCCCTTTGGAAGACGGCGCAGACAACGACGGACAGGAAGGTTGGCACGGGCAAGCCGTTGCTCCAGGCAAAAGGGTTCGCCGTTGGCGGCCCGACCAACGTTAGAACCTGCCCGCATCACCTATTTGCGAACACCCGCACAGGGTATTGCCTGATCGGTGGCGCGTTCACAACCCCGCGCCTGCCGTTCAACGATCCGGCACGGACGCCTTCCGCGCGATTGCCGTTTCGGCATGACGCCACCGTTCCAGTTGCGTCAGGACATCATGGGCGATCTGCCCGGCAGTAAAGCCGGTCAGATCCCGAAAACCGGTTTCGCCATTGGTCTGCGCTGCGAGCATCCACGCAAGGCTGCGGCGGCTCTCGGGTGCCTCCAACGCGGTGTAGGCGGCCAGGGGACGCGATCGTGGCGACAGGCGATAGACGAAGGGCCTGCCATCCGACGCGGTAATGGTAAGTTCGACCGAGCCTTCGGTGCTTTCCACCGTGCTTGCCGGCCAGCCTTCCTTCTCCATCGCATCCCGAACGGATTGCAGGGCCGGTTCGCCGGTGCCGACGAGCTGCTGGAGAATATCGGCACGACGTGCCGGGATGAGCAGCCGCTTGATCCGCTCCCCGACCGACTTCATGTCACCCGGCAAAGTCACGCCTGCCAGATCGGCGTTGGTTTGACGAACAAGACCGACAGCCAGCAGCAGCATGATGAAACAAAAGGGCAATGCAGCGAGCAAGGTTGCCGACTGCAATGCACCAAGGCCGCCCGTCACCAGCAGCAAGGTCGCCGTGGCCCCCAGCAACACGCACCAATATACACGCTGCCACCGAGGCGTGTCCTCCACGCCGCCTGATGCCAGGGTGTCGATCACCAGCGCCCCGGAATCGGCAGACGTCACGAAAAAGAAGGCGACCAGCACGATCGCCAGCGTCGAGGTCACGCTGGCGGCGGGCAGATATTCCAGGAACTTGAACAAGGCAGTGGACAGGTTCGCCTGTACCGCATCGGCGATGCCACCGGCCGCCGAGCCAAGGTCGAGCGAGATCGCGGTATTCCCAAACACCGTCATCCACAAAAAGGTGAACGCGGTAGGCACGAACAGCACACCGATCACAAATTCACGGATGGTACGGCCGCGAGAGATGCGCGCGATGAACATGCCCACGAACGGCGACCATGCGATCCACCATGCCCAATAGAATAGCGTCCAGTCCGCCATCCACGCCCGCGGCTCGTAGGCATAGAGGGTGAAGGTCCGCATCACGAAATGATCAAGATACAGGCCGAAATTCTGCACGAGCGCGCGCAGCAGGAACAGGGTCGGGCCGACCGCCATCACGAACAGCATCAGCAGAACGGCAAATACCAGGTTCAGTTCGGACAAGCGCCGAATGCCGCGGTCTGCGCCGCTCAACACCGACAGCGTCGCCGCGCCCATGACCAGGACGATCACCCCGATCTTCACCGTCGTCGTATCGGGCAGGCCATATTCATAGGCCAAGCCCGCCGTCATCTGCGACACGCCGAAGCCCAGCGACGTGGATACGCCGAACACGGTGCCGCATACCGCAAAGATGTCGATGGCATCGCCCAGGGGGCCGTTGATGCGCTTGCCGAGGATTGGTGACAGGCCGGAGCGCAGCGTCAGCGGCATATCCTTGCGATAGGTGAAATAGGCCAGGCTCATGCCGACCAGCGCGTAGATCGCCCACGCATGGACGCCGTAATGATGAAAGGTGATGGCCATCGCCTCACGGGCGGCCAGGATAGTGCCGCTCGGCGCTTCGGGCGGCGAGATATAATGCTGGATAGGTTCAGCCACCGCGAAATACATCAGGCCGATGCCCATGCCCGCCGCAAACAGCATGGCCAGCCACGACAGATAGGGAAAGTCGGGCTCGGCATCGTCGGGACCGAGCTTCAGCTTGCCCGCCGGGCCGAAGCCAAGCGCCAGCACCACAACGAGAAACACAGCAACCGACGAGATATAGAACCAGCCGAACGTATCGATCGCCCAACTCTGCGCCGCCTTGAATGCGGCATCGGCAGTACCGGGCATGGCAAGCGTCGTTGCCAGCAACAGGGCAATGATCGCCGATGCGCCCCAGAACACGCGGGGGTTGATCTCGCTCTTCATCATATCACTGGCTTAGCACCAATAGGCGCTATTTGTCAGAGGGAGCGACGCTGTTTTGTGCCTTTGCCGCTGAAAAGCAGCAGCATGGCCGATCGATAACATGCGCGCAGGCCAAATCGTGACTGCAAGCGATGGCTCATCTGACTTCCACGTCGGAGAGGCAGATGTTACTGGCATAACAAGGTTTTTTAGATCCCCGGAACGCTGGATTCCCTATAGAATGCTGTCCATCTCACCCGGTCAGAATTATCGCAAGCTCACCAGTGTACGGCTGCTCCCAACCCACAGCGCGATTTGGGATGGATGTTGCAAGACGGTGATGGATTGCCGCCAGCGGTGATAACGGACGCCACACCGTCGTCAGGTCATCCACCAGCGGCTCCTCGCCTGACGCCCCCCGTGGTGAAAGTACCGTTGAAACCTGTGGAGGTTGCCCGCTGCTCCTCCACATGACGCAGCGGGGGTACCGTTTGACATGGAGATCGGGAACGCCCTCTTGCGTCTCGGAAGCGGCCCTTCACGGCTCGGAGTCTTTCGGAAACCGCTCATTCATGCACGGCTGTCGCAGGGCCGACCGAAGTGCCGATGAACGAACCGCGTCGCCGGGCATTCTGAACCGACACCCTCGCCACGATGCGGAGCAACGACCCATGAAGACCAGTGGCAACACAATCCTGATGACCGGCGGCGGCAGCGGGATCGGCGAAGCACTAGCCCACCGGTTCCACGATCGCGGCGATACGGTGATCATTGCCGGTCGCCGTGAAGAGGCGCTCCAGCGCGCCGCTGCGGGGCGGGACCGCATCCACACCATTACCCTCGATCTAGAGGACACGGCGAGTATTGACGCTTTCGCCAAGCAGGTCGTGGCGGACTTTCCATCGCTGAACGTGCTGTTCAACAACGCGGGCATCATGAAGTTCGAAGACCTGACCACCCGCCGCGATCTCACGGATGCCGAGGCGACGCTGGCGATCAACGTTCTGGGCACAATCCGACTCACGAACGCACTGGTCGACCATCTGAAGGGCCAACCCGATGCCGCGATCGTGACCGTCACGTCCGGCCTCGCCTATGTGCCGCTTGTGGCAGCTCCGACCTATTCGGCGACAAAGGCGGCGATCCACTCCTACACGGTCTCGTTGCGGACGCAGCTTGCGGGCGCGATCGAAGTGATCGAGCTGGCGCCTCCGGGCGTACAGACCGACCTTACGCCGGGGCAGGCGAACCGTCCGGGTTACATGCCGCTCGAAGCCTTCGCCGACGCGGTCGCCGCGCAATTCGCCCAACAACCGACGCCGCCAGAAATTCTGGTCGACGAGGTGCAGTTCCTGCGACAGGCCGAGCGCGAGGGCCGGTTTGACGAAACCTTGAAAACCTTGACGGAGCGCGCGGCAAAGCAGCGTCAGGCGGTGGGAGACTGACCTGAACAGGCCCGGACCCATTAGCTGCGTTTTTTGACGATCGCGGTGTATGGCGCCGGTCTAGGCAGACCTCAGCAGATAACCTGAGCATCTGGTCCAACGGCAGCGCCGTGCGCTTGTGATCCACTGTGCACGGCCTTTATGCGGATGGGCAAAGTGTCGGGTTTAGGCTGCCCGGCCGAAATCCGTATGTTGGGGGCATGACTGACACGAGCCAGATAGTCGTTCGCACCGCGTCGGGCACGGTGCGGGGCCGGTGCCGCGATGGCATCCTGCACTTTGCGAACCTGCCTTATGCCGCCGCGCCGGTCGGCCCCCGCCGCTTCGCTGCTCCTGCTCCGGTGGACGCCTGGGACGGTGTCCGCGATCTGCCTTTGACCGGCCCTACCGCGCCGCAACGTCTCCGTGCGGTGCCCGGGCTCGATATCGAACCGCTCGTCGGCACCGGGTGGACAGCCGGTGACGATTATCTGACGCTCGACATATGGACACCCGCGGGTGGCGAGCGACCATGGCCGGTCATGGTCTTCGTGCACGGCGGTGGGTTCGTGATCGGCAGCAAGGATGCCGCGGTGCAGGACGGGGCCACCTTCGCACGCGATGGCATCGTCTGCGTATCGATCAACTATCGGCTCGGCGTCGACGGCTTCCTGCCGATCCCCGGCGTTCCGACAAATCTCGGGCTTCGCGACATTATTGCCGCCCTTGGCTGGGTACGCGACGAGATCGCGGCCTTTGGCGGCGATCCGGCCAACGTCACCGTTTTCGGCGAATCGGCGGGTGCCATGGCGATCGCGGACCTCGTCACCTCGCCGCTCGCGTCCGGCCTGTTCCGACGCGCCATCATCCAGAGTGGGCATGGCGCCATGACCCGCGAAACAGCCGTCGCCCGCCGTCTGGTCGACAAGCTCGCCAAGCTGCTCGGGATCGCGCCGACCCGGGACGGGTTCGCCTCGGTCGACGCGCAAGCGATGCTCGACGCGGTGGAAAAGGTGTCGCTGCCGACGGCGCGGATCGACCTGCGCGGCTCCGACGGGCGCGAGCCGGTGTTCGGCATCAGCCGGTTCGTTCCCGTACACGGCGACGACCTCCTGCCGCTTCCGCCCCTCGATGCGCTCGGGGCCGGCGCGGGCAAGGAGGTGGATGTCCTGATCGGCACCAATGCCGAGGAGATGAACCTCTATCTCGTGCCCAGCGGCGTCCGCGACAGGATCGGCCGCCTGCTCGCCTGGATCGTGCTGCGCAAGTCGCAGCCGCGCGCCTGGTCCGTTCTCAAAGCATATGGCGCCGGCCGCAAGCGTGGCGGCCGCGCGCTGACCGATGCGATGAGCGACCTCGTCTTCCGTTGGCCCGCCCGCCGCTTCGCCGAGGAGCATCGGGGCCGCACCCATGTCTACGAACTGGAATGGCGCTCGCCCGCCTTTGCCGGCGAACTCGGCGCGGCGCACGCGGTCGAAAACCCGTTCGTCTTCGACACGCTCGCCGCCGCCAGCGGACCGCAAGGACTGCTCGGCGAAAACCCGCCGCAGGAACTCGCCATCCGCATGCATCGCCTGTGGATCGACTTCGCGACCGATGGCTCGCTGCCCTGGGCGCCATTCGACCGCGAGACCCGCCAGGTCTATCGCATGGCCGCCGGTGAAGCCGCCTACGAGGCGCCGATGCCCGCCGCCGCCTTTCTCCCCTGACAGGACCAGCCATGTACGCCAATCGTCTGCGCCTTGATGGCCGCACCGCGTTCGTCACCGGCGGCGCACAGGGCATCGGCTGGGCCTGTGCCGACGCACTCGCCGAGTTCGGGGCCGTCGTGACCATCGCCGACCGGGACCCCGATCTGCTCGCCCGCGGCCTGGACGCCCTTCGCGCCAAGGGCCATGTGGTGGAGGGTATCCTTCTCGACGTCGCCGACGCCGCCGCCGTTACCGCGATCGCCGACCGGGTGGGCGGTGCCGACATCCTCGTCAACAATGCCGGCATCGCGCGGAGCGACACGCCTGCCGAGGAGGTTGCCGACGAGCAGTGGCGACACGTTCTGGACGTCAACCTGAACGGCACCTTCTGGTGCGCGCGGGCCTTTGGCCGCCACATGCTGGCAAGGGGCAGCGGATCGATCGTCAACATCGGCTCGATGTCGGGCTTCATCGTCAATCGCCCGCAGCCGCAAAGCTATTACAATGCGTCCAAGGCTGCGGTGCATCAGCTGACGAAAAGCCTGGCGGCGGAGTGGGCGGACCGCGGGGTCCGCGTCAACGCGGTGGCGCCGACCTATATCGCCACCCCGCTCAATGCCTTTGCCGACCGGGAGAGCGAGATGTACCGCCGCTGGATCGACGGCACGCCCCAAGCGCGACTCGGCGAACCGGAGGAAGTTGCGGCAATCGTTGCCTTTCTGGCGTCAGACGCCGCCAGCCTCATGACCGGCAGCATCGTGCTCGCCGATGGCGGCTATTCGTGCTGGTAGGTCAAGCACAAGAGCCGATCGGCAAAGTCGGCCGACCTTTCCGATAGGTCAAAACGCCCGCATACCTATCCGACAGGTGGACGACACGATCCGCCGACATCGGAGAGGAACCTCATGCGTCGTTCGCTGCTCGTCCTGACCACCGCCATCACGCTCGTAACCCCCGCCTTTGCGGCGGCACAGGCCTTGCCCGTGCAGGGCGCGCAGACCACGAACCAGGGCACGCCCGCCGATCCGCAGGCGGATACCGGCGCACAGACCAACCCGGCCGCGTCCGACATCGTCGTTACCGCCCGCCGCCGCGAGGAGCGGTTGCAGGACGTGCCCATCGCGGTCACTGCCATTTCGGGCGACGCAATCAAGCAGCAGCAGCTCGTCGTCGTCCGCGACGTCGCCGCCTATACGCCCGGCCTCAACATCAACTCGGATTCGGTCGGTCGCGCCTTTGTCTCGATCCGCGGCATCGGCACCACGCTGATCGACACCGTGCAGCCGGGCGTCGGCATCTTCATCGACGGCATCTACCAGCCCAACACCACCTATCTCAACTCGCCGCTGGTCGATGTCGCGCGGGTGGAGGTGCTGCGCGGACCGCAGGGCACGCTGTTCGGCAACAACACGCTGGGCGGCGCGATCAACGTGGTGACGCGGCAACCCTCCAACGAATGGCAGGGTCGCATCGACGGCGCGCTCGCCAGCGGCGACAATTACGCCTCCCTGTCGGGCAGCATCTCCGGGCCGATCGTCGCCGACGTGCTGCAGTTCCGGATCGGTGCCGCCTATCACAAGGAGGACGGGTTCCAGCGCAATCTGCTCGCCGGGGGTGATCAGAACCCGCTGGAGACCAAGAGCGTCAACGGCACGCTGCGTTTCGTGCCGGCGGACTGGGCACGCTTCACGCTGAACGGTGGCTATGACCGCGTGTTCGGCGGCTCGACCCCCTATTTCAACGTGCGGGGTCCGCGCGACTATACCCTGGACGGCCGCAGCAACCAGCGCAGCCTTGCCACCATCGATTACTATGCGCTCAACCTGAAGGGCGAGTTCGATGTCGACAGCATCAACACCACCATCACCGCGATCGGCGCCTATAACCAGTCGGATACCCGCAGCGCCGGCGATGCCGATTATAGTCCGATCGACTTCTTCCGCTCCACCTCCGATCGCACGCTGAAAACCCGCACCGGCGAGGTTCGCTTCGATACCAAATGGAGCGACAATTTCTCCACGCTGGTCGGCGCCTTCTATGCCCGCTCGACGACGGATGCGACGACGACGACCACGGTCGTCCCCGCGAACCTGACCGCGCCCGGCACCGCGACCTCGGAAAACGAGAACATCGCCGGCTTCGCCACCGGCTTCCTGGATTTCGGCGGCGGGCTCGATCTGGCGGTCGGCATCCGCTTCGACCATCAGAAGCTCGATGCCTCCACCGCCGGTCTGGCCGCCGCCTATGAGGCCAATGAATGGCAGCCGCGCGCCACGCTGACCAAGCGCTGGACGCCGGACTTCATGACCTATGCCTCGGTCGCGCGCGGCGTTCGTGGCGGCGGGCAGAACGGCCCCGGCGCCCCCAACCTCACCTATCAGGGCGACAGCGTCTGGACCTATGAGATCGGCTCGAAAGCCAGTGCGCTTGATGGCCGCCTGACCGCCAACGTCGCCGCCTTCTATAACGACTACAAGAATTTCATCGGCGCCAATGCACTCGCGCCCTCCACCATCCTCAACCCCGCCACCGGCCAGCCCGTCGGCTTCGTCGCGATCAACCTCAATTCGGGCGACGTCGAGAGTTACGGCGCAGAGGCGGAACTGAGCTTCAACGTCAACAAGCTGTGGCGCGTCTATGCCAATGCCACGCTGCTCCATGCGCGCGTCACCGACTCCAGCCAGTTCAGCGCGCTGACCGGCTACGCCTATCCCGGCAACCGCATCCTGTTCGTGCCCGACGCCAATTATGCCGTCGGCACCAATCTGCGCATACCCTTTCACGGCGATCAGGCGATCGTGTTCGACACCAACGTCGTTGCCAAGGGGGACCGTACCGGTGGCTCGCTCGACGCCAGTTCGGTCCCGATCCTGGAGGCCTATCACCTCGTCAACGCATCGCTCACCTGGTCCGGCGGGCCGCTGGAGGTCGGCGCTTTCGCGACCAATCTGTTCAACGAGAAGTATATCGAAACCTATCTCGATCCCTCGCTGCTGCGCCGCGCCGGACTGCCCGCGCCGCTCGTCTCGGGGCTCGCCATCCAGACTCCGCGTCGCCGCATCGGCATCCGCGGCACGGTGCGGTTCTGACATGATCCACGCACCCCGCCCCACCCGCCCGCGTCTCGACGAGGCATTTGTCGCCCGCCTGCGGCAACGCTTCGGCGATGCGCTGACCGTCAGCGAGGGCATCCGCCGCCAGCACGGCACCAGCGAGGCCCATTTCGCCGAGGCCCTGCCCGACGCGGTCGTCTTTGCCGCCTCGACGGAGGAGGTCGCCGATTGCGTGCGTCTCTGCGTCGCGGCGGGCGTCGCGATCGTCCCCTTTGGCGCCGGCACCTCGATCGAGGGGAACGCCTTGCCCGTCCATGGCGGCGTCAGCATCAACCTGTCGCGCATGGACGCGATCCTTGCCGTCAATGCGGGGGATTTCGACTGCACCGTCCAGGCCGGTTGCCGCCGGGAGGAATTGAACACCCATCTGCGCGACACCGGCCTGTTCTTTCCGATCGATCCCGGCGCCAACGCGACGATCGGCGGCATGGCATCGACCCGCGCCAGCGGCACCAACGCCGTCCGCTACGGCACGATGCGCGAGGCGGTGTTGTCGCTGACCGTGGTCACCGCCGATGGCCGGGTCATCCGCACGGCCACGCGCGCGCGCAAGTCCGCGGCAGGCTACGACCTCACCCGGCTGTTCGTCGGGTCCGAGGGCACGCTCGGCATCATTACCGAGGTGACGTTGCGCCTGCATCCCATCCCCGAACAGATCATGTCGGCCGTTTGCGGGTTCGACAGCCTGCAGGGCGCGGTCGATACGGTGGTCCAGTCCATCCAGTGCGGCGTGCCGCTCGCCCGCGTCGAGATACTGGACGACAAGCAGATCGCGGCGGTCAATCGCTGGTCGAGGCTGGATCTGCCCGAAGTGACGACGCTGTTCTTCGAATTTCATGGCTCCCCCGCCGGCGTCGCCGAACAGGTCGAAACGGTGGCTGCGCTGGCGGAGGGCAATGGCGGTGGTGCGTTCGCCTGGTCGAACCAGCCCGAGGAGCGCGCCCGGCTCTGGAAGGCACGGCATGAAGCCTATTATGCCGCGGTCAATGTCCGCCCCGGTGCGGTCGGCTGGACCACCGACGTGTGCGTGCCGATCAGCCGGCTTCCCGAATGCATCCTCCAGACCCGCGCGGATATCGATGCCGGTGCGGTTCCCGCCACGATCCTGGGCCATGTCGGCGATGGAAATTTCCACGTCATCTTTTCGATCGACCCCGAGCGGCCCGATGAGTTCGAGGCGGTCGAGCGCATCAACCGCCGGCTGGTCGAAAGGGCGATCGCGATGGATGGCACCTGCACCGGCGAACACGGCATCGGCATCGGCAAGCAGGACTGGCTTGTCGCCGAGCTTGGTGACGCCGTCGATACGATGCGCGTGCTGAAACGCGCGCTCGACCCGAACAACCTGATGAACCCGGGCAAGATCTTCAGCCTGTAACCGCCGGAGCCACGCCGATGACCGATACAGCACTTGGCTACCCCGCTCCGGCAGGCGCGATCGCCGCTCCGCGGACCCTGCCGTCGCTGCTCGCCCTGACGCTGGCGATGGCGATCGGCTTCACGATGATGGCGTCGTTCGGCACCGTGCAGGAAGGCGCCAAGGTCGAACTGGGGCTCAGCGACGCGGTATTGGGTGTCATCCAGGGCGTCAGTGCCGCGCTTGCACTCGTCGTCTTCTCGATCCCGGTTGGCTTGCTGGTCGACCGTTTCAACCGCAAGCGTCTGCTGGTCGGGTTGGCGTTGCTCTGGACGCTCGGCACCGCGCTGACCGCGATTGCGACGGGGCCGGCGATGCTGTTCGTCGCGCGGCTGCTGGCGGCCACCGGCACCACCGGCGCGCTGACCGCCGCGCTGTCGCTCACCGCCGACCTGTGCGTACCGGAACGGCGGGGACGCGCGATGCTGCTCGTCAACGTGGGCAAGATGGCGGGCCTGGGGGCCGCCTTCGGGGTTGGCGGCTGGCTTTACGGCGCAATTACCGCCGGCGCCCTGCCGATCGTCGGTGGACTGGCGCCGTGGCGCGGCACCCATGTCATCCTCGCCATCGCTGGCGTCCTTGCCCTCCTGCCCTTGCTCCTGCTTCGCGAACCTGCCCGCCACGAGGTCGCGGCCGCCACCCATGCACCCTTCCGCGCTCTCGTTGCCCAGCTATGGGCACGGCGCAGCTTCCTTGCCCCGCTGTTCGTCGGGCAGGTCGCGGTGGTGATGGCGGACAATGCCGCGCTGGTCTGGGCCGCGCCGGTCCTGTCGCGCCATTATGGCCTGCAACCCGGCGATTTCGCCGGATGGATGGGGGTGCTGGTGTTCGGCAGCGGGCTTGTCGGCACGTTGCTCGGCGGGTTCGCCGCCGACTGGGGACAGAAGAGCCGGGTTCGTGGCGGCCTTCTCCTCGGCGCCGTCATCGCCGCCGCGATCGGCATTCCCGCCGCACTGTTCCCGATCGGCCCTACCGTCACCTGGTTCGCCATCGCCTTCGGCACGCTGTCGCTATGCGGCGCGATCACCGGCCTCATCACCTCCGTCGCCCTCACCGTTCTCATCCCCAACGAACTGCGCGGCCTCTGCATCGGCGCCTTTATCGCCTTTGCCGGGCTCATCGGCTTCGGCATCGCCCCCTCCCTCGTCACCACGATCAGCAGCCTGCTCGGCGGCGAAAGC
Source organism: Sphingomonas carotinifaciens (assembly GCF_009789535.1). Lineage (NCBI taxonomy): Bacteria > Pseudomonadati > Pseudomonadota > Alphaproteobacteria > Sphingomonadales > Sphingomonadaceae > Sphingomonas > Sphingomonas carotinifaciens. Next base: position 2,664,254 of record NZ_WSUT01000005.1, read on the forward strand.
CATCTCGGCCCCGCGCTCGCGATCGTCGGCACCGCCACTGGCGCACTCTCCGTCATCGGCTTCTTCCTCGCCATGCGCCGCGCCCCGCTGACTGCAATTGACTAACCTATCTGAAAGGTCCACTGTACCGTCAAAGGAGAGGATCGATGACGCCGAAGCAGCGGATCGACGTGTCACCTGAAATGCTGTCGTTCGTCGGTACGGGGCCGATCGCCTGCGACGACCTGCCACCGGCTGCGATCTGCCTGCGCTTCGATCTTGGCGAGGCGGCGACGCTCGGCTTCGGCGACCCTCTGGAGGCCGCGGGTGATGCAACGGTGGTGCTGGTCGTCACGGCTGAGGCCTGCCGCCGCATCTTCGGCCATGTGCCGGCCGAACCCGGCTGCTGGCACCTTCCTGCCGATCTCGCGCTCCTGGCCGTGGAACTGCGCGACTGCCCCCTCCCCGAACCCGCCCGCGCCACGCTACGCCTTGCCAAAAGCATCGAGCTGCTGTGCGCGACGTTCGTGAAATTTGCCGATAACTCGCTGATTGCGGCCGATTCCGCAGGCGAGCTTTGCGAGCGTGACGCGGCCCGTCTCGCCGCCGCCCGCCGGCTGGTCGACGAGCGTTGGCAGGAGAAGCTGACGCTCGACACCATTGCCCGCGCCTGCGGTCTCAACCGTGCCAAGCTGACCCGCGGCTTCCGCCAGGCCTTCGGGTCCACCGTCGCCGATGCGATCGCCGACCGCCGGTTGCAGGGTGCGCATCGCCTGTTGCTCGCCACCGACCTGCCCGTTTCATCGATCGGCTATCGCTGCGGCTACAGCAACAATGCCAGCTTTACCCGCGCCTTCTCACGCCGCTACGGCGTCGCGCCCACCCGGCTACGCGCGTTGGAGGTGGCAGCGTGAGACACGCCGCGCAACTGGAGGAAGGCGGCTCGCTCGTCGATCTGGCGGTACGGCGCGTCCGCGATCACATTCGCGAAAGCGATCTGAAGGTCGGCGATACGCTGCCCGGCGAAGGCCAGTTCGCCGCCGAACTCGGTGTCAGCCGCGCGGTCATGCGCGAGGCGTTCGGTGCGCTGGCGGCGCTCCGCTTGATCGACGTCGGCAACGGACGCCGAGCGCGCGTCGGGGCGATCGACGGATCGGTGATGGGCACCTCCCTCGATCACGCGGTCGCCACCGCCCAAATTTCCGTCGCGGAGGTCTGGGATGTCCGCCGCACGCTCGAATTGCGCACCGCCTACCTCGCCGCACGCCACCGTAGCGACGCCGACGCACACCTCATCCTCGCCGCCGCCACCGCCATGCGCACCGCCACCGAAATCGACGACGTCACCCGCAACGACATCATCTTCCACCAGACGATCGCGCGGGCGAGCGGCAACATGCTGTTTCTTCAAATCGTTCGCTCTTTCGCACCGCTCATGAAAGTGGCCGTTCCGCTGGCTTGGGAAACACGCTCCACGGAGACTGCGCGCGTCGAAGTCCTTCGCCGGCATAAGGACATTGCAGAAGCCATCGCCGACAGGGATACCGACAGAGCCTCAATGTTGATGGTTGCGCATTTCGACGAATCGATCGCCAAGGATCTTTAACAGCACGGCTCGGCCGGGTTCCTGACCCTGTCCAGGCCAGCGCGATGTGCTTCGTCCGCTCCGCAACGCTGGGCCGATGCTGGAGCGGAACACATCTAACCGAGCCCGTGATGACCCGGCATCCCGGGCACCGAGGCAAATCAACCGGGCGATCCAGGCATCCGCCAGTTGTGTTCGTTGCCGGCAGCTTCCGCCGTCCAATTGAGATGCGCCACGAATTTCTCGAAGATCGGCACGGTAAAGGTCACCAATACGGGATCCGCGTCGGGTTCCTTGAAGGTCAGCACGACGAAGCGCGTGCCGGTCTCATCGATCATGAGACCGGCCTCGATCGCACCGGGGCCGCTGGGACTGATCACAACCTCAGTCACGACGGATCAGCTCGGATGCGCGGCGCTGACGACGGCATCATCGCCGTCCTCGGTGGGGATGGTGGCGTCGCTGGCCGGGATTTCGGCCGCGGCCGCATCGTCCTGAGACAGTTTCATCTGTTCATAGGCGATTTCCAGATCCTGCACGCCCGAACCGGTCGGCTGGATGGGCAGATCGGCGAAGGTCGCGGGCTCTTCTGCCGGATTGATCTCGTCAGGCACGTCATTCTCCTTGTTGCAGAGCATGAACGCACCGGCGGCCATTTCGAAGCACGGGACGGGCGAGCGACCATATCGCCACGCGGCCCTATGCCCTCTACCCCTTGACCCGCTTCTGGCGGCGAACCGCCGCAAGGTCGATGCCAAGACGCTTCACCCGGTAATAGAACGTCTTCCGCGGCAATTGCAGCGCCTTGATCGCGGCTGCCACCTCTCCGTCGGCGGCGATCACCGCATCGGTGATCGTGGCGCGCTCGAACGCGTCGAGCCGTTCGCCCAGCGATGCGGGTTCGCTATCGACCGGTGCCCCGTCATCCAGCCCCAGGCAGATGCGCTCCGCGGCCTTTTCCAGCTCCAGCACGTTGCCCGGCCAGGGTCGCAGGGCAAGTCGATGGGCATGGTCGGCCAGCGCCGGCAGCGCGCAGCCATGGCGGTCCGCAGCGCGCGCGGCGAAGTGCGCGAACAGGGTCGGAATATCTTCCTTGCGCTCGGCAAGGGGCGGCAGGCGCAGCGGCACACCCGCGAGCAGATGAAACAGGCCGGGCAGGATCTGGTCGCGCCTCCCCTCCTCCAGGGCGGCGACGATCCGCACGTCCACGCCATGCGGCTCCGGCCCGTCCAGCGGCAAGGCGCGCGCCTCGGCGAACCGGATCAGCCTGTTCTGCAACTCCGGGCCCGCGGCCTCCAGATGGTCGAGGAACAGGGTACCGCGATGCGCGCGATCAATGGCGCCGTTGCGCGCGAACAGGTCGCGCTCCACCAGCGCGACCGGCACCGTTGCGCAATCGATCACCAGGAACCGGTGGCGGGAGCGTTTTCCCGCACGGTGGATCAACCGCGCCAGATGCTCGCGCCCGGTGCCGACCTCGCCTTCGATCACCAAGTCGAGTGGTGCATTGGCCAGCAGCGGGATCATGTCGCGCAGCCGCCGGATTGCCAGGCTGTCGCCGATCAGCGCTGCTCCCTGCTGCTCGTCCGCAAAGGCCCGCAGGCGGCGGTTCTCCAGCGTCAGGGCGCGCGCCGTCGTCGCCCGGGTGACGGCGGCGACCAACGCCTCGGGATCGAACGGCTTGGACAGGAACTCCCACGCGCCGTTCCTGATCGCGTCCACCGCCATGGCGATGTCGCCATGCCCGGTCAGCAGCAACACCGGCAGTTCCGGATCGCGTGCGCGCACCGCCGCGAAAAGATCTAGGCCCGACATACCGGGCATGCGCACATCGGTCACGACGACACCGCCAAATCCGGCGGTCAGTTGGGGCAACGCGCTGGCGGCATCCGCGAAGGCGCGAACCTCGAACCCGTGAAGCGTCAGCAACTGCTCGGCTGCGGCGCGCAGGTCCGGCTCGTCATCGATCAGCGCGACAAGGGGCGTGGGCAAAGCCTCGGTCATGCGCGCCGCATCCCGATCTCGAAACACGCGCCAATGGTGGAGGGCCGATGGCGCAGCCAGCCGCCAAGGTCTGTCATGATGTCCTGCGCGATGACCAATCCCAATCCCAACCCCGCTTCCCGGTTCGTATTGAACGGCGTGAACAATCGCTCCAGCACCTCGGGTGCAATGCCGGGGCCGTTGTCCTGCACCGATAAACACACATGGGTGTCGTCCTGTGCAACGGACAGCACGACGCGCGCGGCCGGCTCGCCCATCATCGCCTGCAGCGCGTTCTGGACGAGGTTGACCAGCACCTGTTCCAGACGAACCTTGTCGCCGATCACCATTGCGGACACCACCGACGGACGAGCGATCGCGACGCCGCGCATCTGCGGTTGCAGGATCAGCATCGCACCCTCGATCACCGCGTTGAGCGGCACGGGATGCAGGCTTTTCGTCTGCTTGCGCGAGAAGCCGCGCAGATGCTGCGTCATCACCCCGATCCGGTCGGCGAGGCGGGCGATCGTGGCAAGGTTGCTGCGCACATCTTCCATTCGGCCGCGATCCAGCAACAATCCGCTGGTCTGCGCATAGGTGCGGATCGCGGTGATCGGCTGGGCGGTTTCATGCGCGACGCTGGCGGTGATCTGACCCAGCGAGGCAAGGCGGTTCGCCTGTTGCAGGCTTTCGCGAAGCTCGGCGGCCCGGGCCTCGGCCTGTATGCGCTCCTCCGCCTCGCGGCGCAGGTCCGCGGTCCGCTCAGAGACGGCCTGCGCCAGATCGGCCTCCCGCCGACGTGCCGACTCGATCCGCAAGGCCAGCGCCCCGCCGGTCGCCGTCAGTGCCAGGATGATCGCGCCGGTCGCCAGCGACGCGGCAAGCCGGGCAGAGGCGATGACCCGGTCGATCCGCCGCATCTGCGTCAACGTCCATCCGGCACGCTGGACGTGCAGGCCATGGGTCACGAAGCGCTGCCCGGTGCCGTTCAGCTTCACGGCGCCATCGCCCATCGCCGATACGGGCAGCAGGTAGCGGCCGGCACTGGGCGCGCCAATGTCGCGGCTGGCCTGTCTCGCCACGGCGGGGTCCAGGCGACGGATAGCGGCGAACCGCCAGTCAATCCGACTGGTGACCAGCACGATCCCGCGCGCATCATGAACGAAGCTTATGCCCCGATCGCGCGCCCACGCCCGCTCCACCCGGTCGAACTCCAGCTTGATGACGATCACGCCACCCCCGGCAATGCGCCGGCTGAGATACAGGCCGGGCCGGCGGCTGACCGAACCCAGCGCATATTGTCCGCCTTCGCCGCGTAGCCGGGCCTCCCGAAAATATGGACGAAACCGGTAATCGATGCCGACGAACGGCGCACGCGTCCGCCAGTTGCTTGCGGCAACCGACCGGCCGTCGGGTGCGATGACGTAGATCGTCGGGGTGCCGGCGATGCGGGCCAGCCGCTCCAGCTTGCGATTGAGCACCAGCCGGGCGCCGGGGACATTTGCCAGCGCGGCATGAACGTCGCGATCATCGGCCAGTGCCAGCGGCAGCAGTCGAAAACGTGCAATTTCGCTGTTCAGCAATGCGGCGCGAAGGTGCGCGTCCTGCACCACTTCTGCCCGCTGCGCCGCCAATGTCCGCCGCTCGGCGAACTGTGCCGCCAGCATCGCACCCAGGAAGGCGAGCGCCAGCGCGGCCAAAAGCCACGCCACGTTGCGAAGCGATGCGGGTCGAGACACGCACCAGGCGGTAACGACCGGCACCATCATGTGCAAGTTCTTGCACTTTGCAGCAATGACCTATGTCGAAACTGGCCCATGGCGATCAGCTTGGCTGACAGGATGAACCGCCAAATTGGCGGAAAACCGTCGAAAATGCGCCCCTGCATTTTGTTGTGCGGCCCGCGTCTGCGCTTCCACCACATGGATGACAGCTCATCATCGCGCGCGTCGGGCCGCTTCTATCGAGGTGACACAGTGCCTCCGGGGCCCGCCGCGCCATCCAGGCTGCGAGGACCCGACCGATGCCAACAGATTGCAATACCTCATCCGCCCGGCCCATCGCCGGCGGCGTCACCCGTCGTGAACTGATCGGCACGGCCGCGGCTGCGGGCGGCGCATCGTTGCTGCCCGCCATGGCACGTGCGCAGGACGTGACGGAGAATCATGTCGACGTGCTTCTAATCGGCGGCGGCATCATGAGCGCGACGCTTGGTGTATTGCTGCACCAGCTCGAACCTAACTGGAAGATGGAACTGGTCGAGCGACTGGATCAGGTCGCCGGCGAGAGTTCGGACGGCTGGAACAACGCCGGCACCGGGCATTCCGCATTATGCGAATTGAACTACACCCCGGTCAACGCCGCGGACGGACGCGTCGAGATCGCAAAGGCCATCGAAATCAACGAGCAGTGGCAGGTTACGCGACAGTTCCTCAGCCACCAGGTGCGCGCCGGCGTGCTACGCGACCCGCGCGCCTTCATCAACTCGACGCCGCACATGAACCTCGTCTGGGGCCGCGACAATGTCGCCTACCTCCGCAAACGCTACGACGCGCTCGGCGCCAGCCCCCTCTTCTCCGGTATGGACTTCACCACCGACCCCCGCCAAATCGCCACCTGGGTGCCGCTGATGATGGAAGGACGCAAAGGCGGCGAGCCGCTTGCTGCGACGCGCTCGCCCCTGGGCACGGATTGCGACTGGGGTGAGGTGACGCGGCAATATATCGCGACCCTGAAGACGCAGCCTGGGGTCACGTTGACCACCGGCTACGAAGTACGCAAGCTGGAGCGCAATCCGGACAAGACCTGGCGGGTCACCGCGCGTGCGGTGAGCGGCGGCGGTTCGCGCGTCATCAATGCCCGCTTCGTCTTTGCCGGTGCGGGCGGCGGAGCATTGTCGATCCTGCAGGAATCCGGTATTCCGGAGGCCGACAACTATGCCGGCTTCCCGGTGGGCGGATCGTTTCTGGTGAGCGAAAAGCCCGAACTGGCGAACCGCCATCTGGCCAAGGTCTATGGCAAGGCGGCGGTGGGATCGCCACCAATGTCCGTGCCCCACTTGGACACACGCTATTTCGACAAGCGGCGCGCGCTGCTGTTCGGTCCTTTCGCGACTTTTTCCACGAAGTTCCTGAAGTATGGATCCTATCTCGACCTGCCAGGCTCGGTCACGCTGGACAATTTCCGGCCGATGGTCGCGGTCGGCTGGGACAATTTCGACCTGATCGAATATCTGGCAGGGCAGTTGATGATGTCGGACGAGGATCGACTGGCGGCGCTGCGGGAATATCTGCCAGGCGCGCGCGCGGAGGATTGGCGCCTTTGGCAGGCAGGCCAGCGCGTGCAGATCATCAAACGCGATCCGAAGAAGGGTGGGGTCCTGAAACTCGGTACGGAAGTGGTGGCGTCCAGCGACGGGTCGATCGCCGCGCTGCTTGGCGCCTCGCCGGGCGCTTCCACGGCGCCGTCGATCATGCTGGGCCTGCTCAAGACGGTCTTCCCAAAGCGGCTGGCAACACCTGTTTGGCAAGATACGTTGCGCCGCATCGTTCCGTCCTACGGCATCGCGCTCAACGATCACCCCGACCTGCTGGAAAAGGAATGGGCGACAACGAACGAAACGCTGCGCCTTGCTACGCCACCGCCTGCGGTGCACGTCGCCACGCAACCCCGCCCGGCCGCGACCCGGGTGCGCGTGGATCGCCATCCAGACCTGGCGCTGTAAGCGGATGCCGCCCATCGCGTCAGGAACGTCTGGGTCATGAGGTGGTCGCCTGCAGCCTCCATCTGCCGCGGGCACCGCTGCAGCCGAACCGTATAGTCGACGCGAAGAGGTTACAGACATGGCTGGTCCGGACTGGCCGAGTAATGCCGGTCGATCGATACCATTTCTCGTGATCGAGATGACTTATGTTTCCCATCATGCCGTCCGCGACGTTCGGCAGGCTGCATGATCTGGCGGACGGGCATCCGGGTAAACGTGCTGTCGCCGGGTCCGACGCGGACTGATCTGGCAGCGGAGGTGGTCGGTGCATCGGACATGGAGGCTTTGGGTGCGATGACGCCCCTGGGCCGGCTTGGCGATCCGGCGGAGACGGCATCGGCTGCGGCCTTTCTGGCGTCGTGTGACAGCAGTTTCATGACGGGGGCTGAGGCGTTTGTCGACGGGGGGCTGGCGCAGGTTTAACGGGCTGTGCACGCGAAAACGCCTCGGAAGCGGTGGCTTCCGAGGCGTTGCAAATGAAGTTGGTTGCGGGGACAGGATTTGAACCTGTGACCTTCAGGTTATGAGCCTGACGAGCTACCGGGCTGCTCCACCCCGCGGTGGTGAGGTTTTGTTCTTGCGCTGTGTGGCGCAAGGGGGATGTGAATGGGTTCTTTGTGTGCATGTTCGCGGGCTTCAATGCCTGGCGACGACCTACTCTTCCATCGCTTGAGCGATAGTACCATTGGCGCGGTCGGGTTTCACGGCCGAGTTCGGGATGGGATCGGGTGGGACACCGACGCTATGGCCACCAGGCAATGGAGCCTGCGAGCATGCGGTTGTGTTGGGATGAAATCGATGCACCTTGGAAGTTTTATCTGGCTGAGAGTTATTTCCATCCACCCGTTCATCTAGCCCAGGGCTGATGGTGGGGGTGTGGAGCTCTCAAGCGCGACCAGAGCAATTAGGACCGGTTAGCTCCATGCGTTACCGCACTTCCACATCCGGCCTATCGAGGTCGTGGTCTTCGACCGCTCTTGATGAAATCTTATCTCGAGGGAGGCTTCCCGCTTAGATGCTTTCAGCGGTTATCCCGTCCGTACATAGCTACCCTGCTGCGCCGTTGGCACGACGACAGGTACACCAGAGGTACGTTCAACCCGGTCCTCTCGTACTAGGGTCAACTCCTCTCAAATTTCGACGCCCACGGCAGATAGGGACCAAACTGTCTCGCGACGTTCTGAACCCAGCTCACGTACCACTTTAATTGGCGAACAGCCAAACCCTTGGGACCTGCTCCAGCCCCAGGATGTGATGAGCCGACATCGAGGTGCCAAACAACCCCGTCGATATGAGCTCTTGGGGGTTATCAGCCTGTTATCCCCGGCGTACCTTTTATCCGTTGAGCGATGGCCCTTCCACGAGGGACCACCGGATCACTATGACCGACTTTCGTCTCTGCTCGACTTGTCAGTCTCGCAGTCAGGCTGGCTTATGCCATTGCACTCTAACAGCCGGTTTCCAACCGGCCTGAGCCAACCTTCGCGCGCCTCCGTTACTCTTTAGGAGGCGACCGCCCCAGTCAAACTACCCGCCACAGAGGGTCCCTGTACCGGTTTCACGGTACGAGGTTAGACAGTAGACAACAACAGGGTGGTATTTCACCTATGGCTCCACATCAGCTGGCGCCGATGCTTCAAAGCCTCCCACCTATGCTACACAGTTCTTGTCCACTGCCACTCTGAAGCTGCAGTAAAGGTGCACGGGGTCTTTCCGTCTAACCGCGGGTACTCCGCATCTTCACGGAGAATTCAATTTCGCTGAGCATGTCCTGGAGACAGTGGGGAAGTCGTTACGCCATTCGTGCAGGTCGGAACTTACCCGACAAGGAATTTCGCTACCTTAGGACCGTTATAGTTACGGCCGCCGTTTACCTGGGCTTCATTTCAGAGCTTGCACTCCTCCACTTAACCTTCAGGCACCGGGCAGGCGTCAGGCCCTATACGTCGTCTTGAAGCCGACTTAGCAGAGCCCTGTGTTTTTGCTAAACAGTCGCTACCCCCTGGCCTGTGCCCCCCACAAAAGCTTGCGCTCATGTGGGGCCTCCTTCTTCCGAAGGTACGGAGGCAATTTGCCGAGTTCCTTCAGGACACTTCTCTCAAGCGCCTTGGTATACTCTACCTGACCACCTGTGTCGGTTTCGGGTACGGTCTATACGGTGGGGCTATTTCCCGGGACAGTTTCGAAGCACGGCCAATCCGTTAAGGCCGTACAACACACACCATCCGTCACACACCACCAGGCCCACGAATATTAACGTGGTTCCCATCGACTACCCCCTTCGGGCTCGTCTTAGGGGCCGGCTCACCCTGCGCGGATTAGCCTTGCGCAGGAACCCTTGGTCTTTCGGCGAGAGGGCATCTCACCCTCTTTATCGCTACTCATGTCTGCATTCGCACTTCCGATACCTCCACGACCCATTACCAGATCGCTTCACAGGCCTACGGAACGCTCCGCTACCGCGTGATCAAAGATCACACCCTAAGCTTCGGTGCACGTCTTGAGCCCCGTTACATCTTCGCCGCAGAAACCCTTGTTTAGACCAGTGAGCTGTTACGCTTTCTTTAAAGGATGGCTGCTTCTAAGCCAACCTCCTGGTTGTTTTGGGATTTCCACATGCTTTCCCACTTAGACGTGACTTGGGGACCTTAGCTGTAGGTCAGGGCTGTTTCCCTTTTGACGACGGACCTTAGCACCCGCCGTCTGTCTCCCGAGTATCACTCATAGGTATTCGGAGTTTGGTTAGTGTTGGTAGATCTCGCGACCCCCGCAACCATCCAGTGCTCTACCCCCTATGGTGTCCGCTCGAGGCACTACCTCAATAGTTTTCGCGGAGAACCAGCTATTTCCCGGCTTGATTGGCCTTTCACCCCTAAACACAACTCATCCGGTAACTTTTCAACGTTAATCGGTTCGGACCTCCAGTGCGTGTTACCGCACCTTCATCCTGGTCATGCCTAGATCGCCGGGTTTCGGGTCTAATACTTCAAACTAAAGCGCCCTATTCAGACTCGCTTTCGCTGCGCCTACACCTATCGGCTTAAGCTTGCTTGAAACATTAAGTCACAGACCCATTATGCAAGAGGTACGCTGTCAGGCCTCAAAGGGCCCTCCAACTGCTTGTAGGCAATCCGTTTCAGGTACTGTTTCACTCCCCTCATCGGGGTGCTTTTCACCTTTCCCTCACGGTACTAGTTCGCTATCGGTCATGTACGAGTATTTAGGCTTGGAGGGTGGTCCCCCCATGTTCAGACAGGATTTCACGTGTCCCGCCCTACTCGAGTCCTGAATTCTCACTTTCGCATACGGGGCTGTCACCCGCTATGGCGCGTCTTTCCAAACGCTTCTGCTAGTTGAAATTCAGGCACTGGCCTGGTCCGCCTTCGCTCGCCACTACTAACGGAATCTCGGTTGATGTCTTTTCCTCCGGCTACTGA